>SLBU01000183.1 GCA_007126175.1 Kiritimatiellia bacterium | reverse complement strand
CAGAGTTTACCGACGGTATAGGCCAGATCGCAGAAATGTTCGTCGAGACCAATCGGGATATCCCGATTGACGACATAACTCATGATGCCTTTTTCATCGAAGTCGATGAGTTGTTCGGCGGCTCGGATGGCGGCATTGCGGTTGGCCTCGCGTGTATTGGCACCCAGGTGCGGCAGCATCAGGTCGGCTATATCTGCCACGCTTTTCGGGCCGGCTTCGTCCTTGGCATAAACATCATTCAAAAAACGTATGTTTTTCTCGGCTTTGATGGTTCGCAGGGCGTCCTCGTCCAGGATGCCGGCGCGGGCGCAGTTGATCAGGGTGGCGCCTGGCTTCATCAGACTGAGCAATTTCTGGCCAATACTTTTGCGGGTCTCATCGTTTTCAGGCATATGCAAGGAGATGTAATCGGATTGCGCAAAAAGTTGCTCAAGAGAAACCATGTTAACGTTGAAGTGTTCGGCACGTTCAGCGGTGATGACCGGATCATAGCCGAGGATGTTGCACTCGAAACCACGCAGGCGTTTGGCGAGCAGTTGGCCAATGTAGCCTAAGCCGACAATGCCAACGGTCTTGCCGGTAATCTCGGTACCCATGTAGTTTTTCTTTTCCCATTTGCCTTCGCGGGTAGAGAGGTCTGCGGCCACGATATGGCGAGCATCCGCGAGCATCATGGCCACGACCTCTTCCGCGACGGCATTGGAATTGGCCCCGGGGGTATTCATAACGTCAACCCCGCGCGCGCGCGCGGCCTTGGTGTCGATCGTATTGTAACCGGCACCTGCACGAATGACGACTTTCAGTTGGGGTAATGCCGCCAGAATCTCGGCGGTAACTTTTTCGCTGCGCACAATCAAGGCATAGGTATCATCGTGTGTACACACCAGTTCCTCCAGGGGGGTGGTGTCGTCCTGCACGACTTGATAGCCGCCATGTTCGGCGAGCAAATCGGCTGTGATACGGTCAAGTTTGGTTGGAATTAATACTTTTTTCATGGTGTGCGCCCCTTGTCCATCGTTTTGATAAAAATTACTTTTGGTGTGTGTATGCCCCATTTACTTCGGCATCATAGCGGTCGTATGCATGGGAATCAAGATGCATTGATAAGTTTCGTTCTTTGCGCTTGCCCTTTGTTGGTTGCGTGGCTACCGTGTCGGGTATGCATGTGAAACGGTATATTCGATGGTTCCTCCTGTGTGCAACTTTATGGGTTTGCGGTGCCCTGCATGCGCAAAACATGGGGTTTGAGCAGGATGATTGGTCGAGCGAGAGTTCGGACAATCGTTTTTCGGGGTTGTCGCGCAAGAGCGGTACATTTTTTCGTCGTGCCCGCGAGGACACACCCGAAGCGCAACTGGCACATGCGCGCGCATTGCGGGAGCAGGGGCGTTTGCGTGCTGCTGCCCGGCAATTCAATGCCCTCGTGCACCAGTGGCCGGATGCCGAGGAGGCGGCCGCGGCACAGCTCGCTTTTGCCAGGGGTATGCAGGCCCGGGGTCGCTACGAACGTGCCTTTCGTGAGTATCAATACTTGATCGAGCATTATGCGGGCCAGTTTCCGTATCGGGAGATTTTGTCCGAGCAGTTGCAGGCTGCCCGAAGTGTGAAGGGACAACGGCGCGGTGCAATCCTGTTTCTGTCTGGATTTGAAAGCCCCGAACGGGCCATCCCGCTTTTCCGGATCGTGATTGCCAATGGGCCGAACTGGGAGGAGATTCCCGACATTCGCCTTTTGATTGGTCAGGTCCTCGAAGAGAACCGTGATTATGCAGATGCGGTCGCGGCATACGAGGAGGTCATTATTTATCATGGACGCCATGCGGTTGCGCGCGAGGCAATCTTCCGCAAGGCCATTTGCCTGAAGAAAATTGCGGATCGCAACCCGCGGGATGAACGTCGTACGCAGGTTGCGATGCAGGCTTTGTTTGCTGCCTTGCGTGAGGATTTGGGCGCAGAGCAGATTGCCGAGGCCGAAGCGCTTGTGCGAGACTTACGGCAACGGTTGGAGGTACACCATTTTGAACAGGCGGAATTTTATGACTACAAGGTCCGCAACCCTGAGGCGGCCTTGCTAAGCTACCAGGCGTTTTTGGGGCGCTTTCCTGATTCCGGTAAAACGAGGTTGGTGAAGCAGCGAATCGCAGAACTGGAAGCCACGATGACGGGGAAAGAGTAGGCGATGCAACACGTGAAGTATATGATGTCCTTTTTCGGTTTGTTGTTGTTGACCGGCTGTGCGGGGTACCGTTTGGGGTCGAGTTTGCCGCCGGGGATCGATGTGGTGCACGTGCCTGTGTTTGTGAATGAAACAGACGAGCCCCGTTTGGAAGTGCTAGCTACGCAAGCAACGATAGCGGAGTTTCAACGCGATGGCACGCTGAGTGTGGGAGATACGGATCGGGCGGATGTTACCTTGGAGGTCCGGTTGACGGGGTTTGCACTCGATCCATTGCGGTTTGATCGTGATGCGTTGACCTCGGCGGAAGAATATCGGATGACAATCCGTGCGGACATCCGATTGACGGATATCCGTACGGGCGCGGTGTTGGTAACCAGCCGTGTAAATGGAGAGACCGACTTTGTTCTCACAGGCGACCTGTCCTCTGCAAAACGCGCAAATCTACCGGCGGCCGCCGCGGATCTGGCTGCTCGCATCGTGCGTGCGGCAATCGAGTTTTGGTAATGCGTGATTGTACAAGCTCCGATAGGGCTGGATGACGCCATTGCCGCAATCCGTGTGATCGATAAAGCCCGTGCAGGCACCCCGTTTGCGCAGAATACGTGCAGAGCCTAGTTGCTGGCAAGGCCGGGAAGAGTGCGGTGTGGTTGTAGATAAGGAATTTGTATGTGTGTGCAACGTGCCATCTATCGCGTGCAGCGCGGGGATTATGAGGTCGTGGCGATTCCTGTGTTGCAGGATAACTTCGTTTATGTGGTGCGTCGCGGGGCAAATGCGGTGACGATTGATGCAGGGGCCTTCACGCCGCTGGCGGCGTATCTACGCGCGCATGCCTTGTGTTTGCGAGCGGCCTTTCTCACGCATGGGCATGCGGATCATGCGGCGGGCTTTGCGCAGTTGCAGCAATGGGTCAGACCGGATGTTGACCAACTGCCGGGGCCGATCGAACGCATCGAACTTCCGGGACATACGGACAACGATGTGGGGTTCTATTTTCCCGCAGCAGGTGTTGTGTTTACGGGCGATTGCCTGATCCATGGTGCCTGCGGCAGGGTGCTTGGGGGAAGCGTCGAGGCACTTTATCAGAGCTTGCTGCGGATCAAGGCGTTGCCATCTGAAACACTGGTTCTTGGCGGGCACGATTATCTGCTCGAAAATTTGCGTTTCGGGATCGAGCAGGAACCTGATAACGAGGCGATACGGGCACGGCTGGATCTCTACCACCGTGAGCCTGCAAGCGCGTTGTTCGTCTCGTTGGCCGAGGAGATCGCGTCGAATCCATTCCTGCGAGCACCCGATTTGGCGGCCTTTGCCGCGCTACGCCAAGCGAAAGACCAGTTCTAGCTGCGCAGGGTCTTTTTGGCTGCTTGCGGTGGTCAGGGGGGATTGCTATATTGGCGCCATGAAAAAAATTGCTTTTCTATGGATGGGGCTTTTGTTGACAGGGATATTGGGGTGTGCTGGCCCGGCAAGTCGTTCCATGCGGCCTTTAGGGGGAGATTGGGTTGCTCCTCGCATTGCCGTGGCCTCTTTTGAAAACCGGACGGGATTTGAAGGACAGTGGCGGCTGGGAACCGGTATGGCCGATTTGCTGGTTTCGGAGCTCGTGGCCTCACGGAGCTTTGTTGTGCTCGAGCGTATCCAGCTCAATACGGTTGTCGACGAGATCAGCCGGCAGCGCCACAGTTTTTTCCGCCGAGAAGGCAAGGCCGATGAGGGGCGCCTGGATAATGCCCAGTATTTGATCCGCGGGGTGATTACAGATTTTTCGCAAACGGGCGGTGGTGAGCTGTGGATGCGGATACGACGCTGGCTGATCGGGGCGGGTGGCTATACGGCGCGCGTTGGTTTAACGCTGACGATTGTGAATGTGGAGACGGGCACGATTGTGGATTCCGTGCAGGGCAGTGGTCGGGCGCGTGCCGGCCAGGCGTATGGCCAGGCTGAATACAAGGGCGTACAATTCGGGGGAAGTGCCTTTTTCCAGACCCCGCTGGGACAGGCAACGTCCGAGGCGATCCGTGATGGGTTGCGTGGCATTACACATCGGATGCCGCGGCAGCGCTGGGAGCCAATGATTGCAGATGTGCAGGGGGCGCGGGTGGTTGTCAATGGTGGGCAGCGGCGCGGGCTACGTGTTGGGCAGCAGTATCGCGTGCGTGGTCAGGGGCAAGCCGTAACAGATCCGCTCACCGGGGATTTGCTCGATATCCTACCAGGACCGCTTGTTGGCACGATTGAGATCACGGAGGTGCGTGAGGCGCTGGCGATCGGGGAGCGTATCGACGGGCATGTGCTCGAGCGGGGCCAATATCTCGAGCGTGTCAAGCGTTCTGCGGATCGCTAGCGGCGTCCGGATAGTTGTTCGCGAATGCGTCCTGCCCGATGGCTTGCATTAACTTGGTTGCCGAGATCCTGCAATGCCGCATATTCCAAAGCGGCATGCTCGGCAAGCTCTGCTGCTCGCCGGACGAGTATCGTGGCGCGCCGGTTTGCGTCTTGTGCAGCACGGTGAAAATATTCGCGCGCAGCCGTTTCGCGCGTTGCCTGCGCGGCGGCTCGCCAGACGCGGGCGGCGTTGTCGAAATTTCCGGCGGCGCCCATGAGATGATTCGAGGCCTGCAGTTCGAGCGAAGCATTGCTACTGCGTCGGCGGCGCTTGATCTCCTGCTCGTCGTCGTCTGATGGCGTCTGTCGGGCTTGCAGTAAGCCATTGGCTTGGGCTAATTGTGCCTCGGCCGCGGCCTGATAGTTCAAGGCGGCATCCTGCAATTCCCCCACGGGATCGATCGATCGCGCATCGTCGGCATACACCGTTACGGCATAGGCGGCAATCGTCAATATCATGATGGTTCGCAATAATTTCAAAGGTAAATCTCCCGCATCATATGTACAAGCCCCACATGGGGATGCCATTCAGTTCCACTGCAAGTATAAATTGTAACGCGTGCAAATCAAGAAAACAATAGCCCGAAACGTTTTTTGGGGTGGCGGTATATCCCACGATGGGTGCCAATATCGGTCGGATACTACATCTTGTGGTAGAGTGGCGGCTAGAATCAGGTTTTCCACAATCCCTGCATCTCTGCAGGCCGTGCAAAAAATATTCAGATCCTTGCGCCGGACCCGATTTTTCGGCAGAGTGCAACCAAGGTGCAACAAGGGTTGGTTATGTGCGAATGTAATGTTATGCTATTTCGAACTACTTGTATGTAAAGGAGATGATCATGCGACGCATTCTGGCAATTCTCACGGTGTTCCTGTTGGGGCTGTCCTCCGGGGTGGCATTTGATGCAGATCCCTTTGATGTTGCGGTAACGTTGGATGGCGATGTT
>SLBU01000151.1 GCA_007126175.1 Kiritimatiellia bacterium | reverse complement strand
CCAACGAGTACCCCGTCGGGATTCTCATGATACCGTAAGGCTGCCGCCTCGCGACAGGCGGTGGCCTCTGGATCGGGATAATGCCGTAGCGCACTGACATTGCGACTTACCAAGGGGCGCAGCCACTCCGGTGGGCCATAGGGATTGATGCTGGCCGAAAAATCCAGAATGTGTTCGGGGGGTAAGCCACAAATAGCAGCCAGTTTGCGCAGATCCCCGCCATGGGGTGCTTGGTTCATATGCCTAGATTCCTTTCGAGAGTATAGGGGCGATGGCGGTGCCAGCGAGCAGGACGGCGTTTTCTGCCAGGACGCTGCCCGCGCCGAGGATATCGCCTGTGATGCCGCCAATGCGTTTCTGGCACCAGCGTCCCATGGCTTCGGCCGCCAGCAGGATTGCGGCCAGGGTAAAGAACATGGGGGTGATGGCATTGCCGGCGAAGAGCAGGAGGCCACTGCATACAAACAGTGCGGTTATAAAATCGCGCTGGGTTGCGTCGCGAATGAAGGGTGCGGCGGTGCCACCTTCTGCGCGGGCATAGGGGAAGCGTACGGCGAGATAGACTTGTACGGTGCGCGAGAGGACAAATGCGTAGAGGATCCAGGGTAGGGCACCCAGCACGATGAGCTGTTTGAGAATAACCCATTGCAGGAGCAATGTTAAAATGAGGGCGAGTTGCCCAAATGCGCCTGCGTGTGGATCTTTCATGATGGCTAGAATCTTTTCTCGGTTGCGTCGGCCACCTCCGAAACCATCGACACAGTCTGCCAAGCCATCCAGATGCAGACCGCGTGTGAGCATGACTCCGAGAATGAGTGTCAGTGCTGCTGTTGCCTCGGGCCATAGCCATGTGGCCACATGGGTGGCCAGCAAGGCGGGTGTGATGGCGAGAAGCCCGAGGATCAGTCCCACAAGCGGAAACCATGGTAAGGCGCTGCGGAACGAGTTTGCGTCCCGTCCGGGGCAAGGCAGAATGGTTAATGTGCGAATTGCCGTGACGAAACCTTTCAGCATACCGCGCCCCCGTGTTGCGGCTTGATTTGCATGGGGATGCCGCTAACCATGAACACGACGCGGGTGGCCACGCGCGCAACGTGTTGATTGATGCTGCCAGCAAGATCGCGGAAGCGGCGTCCGAGCGGGCTTTCGGGCACAATGCCCATGCCAACCTCGTTGGTTACGAGAACTACATTGCAGGGCGGGTTTGATAGTGCATCGAGCAGGCTGTCGATTTGTGGAAACCAATCCTTGTCCTCGCCAAAGCGAAAGAGCAGGTTACTGGCCCAGATCGTGAGGCAATCGATGAGTACGACGTCGGTATTTTGGGGAACCTTGCACAATGCCTCAGCCAGATGTACCGGTTCCTCGATGGTATCAAATGTCAGGCCGCGCTCTGCCTGGTGTTTGGCGATGCGGGATTCCATTTCCGAATCGAATGGGGTGGCTGTGGCGATAAATACGCGTTTGGGGTATGACTGCGCAAGTTCCAGGGCATGCGTGCTTTTTCCGCTGCGGACCCCTCCGGTTACCAGTGTTACATGTTTCACAAATATTTCTCCAGAATAGCCAGGGATGTAAGAAAACGATCTTTGCTAAATACTTCAATGGAGACAACGGGATCATTAGCGGATGATCCGGCAAAGTCGAGCACAGCTTTCAAAAGTGTGGGTTCCAGATGGGAGAGATCATGGTGGTCGCGTCCATTGGCGACCGCGTGCAGGTGGATGATGTGCGTGTTATCGCCGTAGCGTTCAAGAAAATGGATCGGGTTTTCGCCGTGCAATAACAGATGGCCCACATCCATGCAGAAGGTGATGCCCAATTCGCGTGCGGGCGTGGCAATATCATGGAAAAACGGATTATTGTACTCGATGCATAAGGATGCCGGGGTAAAGCCGCCTTGAATGGTGGCTTGCAGTGCCTGCATCGTGCTCTGCACATCGGGGTGTGCTTTCCAAGGTTCGGTGTGTATCACATAGCGGGGTGTTACGGCACTTTGCAGGCGATCGCGCACGCGCAAGCACTTTTGCACGCTGGTCTCGCGGATGGTGGGATCGGGATCTGCCAGATAGGCATCAAGCGGAAGGTGCACGGAATAGCTCATGTTGTGGGTGGCTCGGATGCGTTCCATTTCTGCGACTACTTCCTGTGTAGGCAATGGCGAAATGGCATCGGACTCGAAGATAAGGATTTCCACATCATCCACGAAACCGGCGACATACTCGATGTTTGGTAGGATGTCTTCCGGCAGGAGGAACGAGGTGCAGCCGAGGCGGAATGGCGTATGGGGTCTGTGGCGCCCGGCGGCATGCGCTAAAGGCGTTACTTCAGATTGTGTGTTCATAATATGCTATAACTTCGGCCGTTCTTTGCCACTGCCTAAGGTCGGCGGCATTATATACCAAAGAGTTTTTGCATGAGGCCACCTGCGGGCATTGCGCCAAGCGCGCCCAGTGGGCAGGATGCTTCGCTGTAATGTTGTATGTGGTCGGGTTGCCAGCCCGGCCCGCAAATCGAGACAGGAACAGGTTCGCGCGTATGCTTGCCAAGTCGTATCGGCACGGGGTGATCAGGAAGGAGAGCAAAGGTTGCAGTGCCTATGCCCAGTTTTTCGAGAACCGGAACAATGATGCGACGGTCGAAGGCTTCGATCGTTTCGATTTTCAGTTGCAGATCCTGGGCATGCGAAACTTCGTCGATCGCTTCCAGGTGCAGGTATACGAAGTCGTGGGTTTGCAGCGCTTCCACGGCGGTCGCTGCTTTGCCCTCGTAATTGGTATCGATGTAGCCCGTGGCACCGGGGACGTTGATCACGTCCATTCCGAGGAAATGTCCTAGTCCTTTGATCACATCCACGGCAGAGATGATGGCCCCCGAGATACTGTAGCGTTGTTGTAGTGTCCTGAAGGGTTTCGGGGATCCGCCGCTGTTAATCCAGATCTGGTTGGCGGGGGCATGTCCAGCTGCTCTCGCTGCCTGGTTGACGGGCTGGTTTTCGAGGATGTCTGCGGCATCGCGCATCAACTTGTGCAGCATTTGAACGGTTGGTTCTGCTGCGGCACATTGCGCCCGGGGTAGATGTTCTGCCACGGGTTCGCCCTGATTGTCATCCGGCTTTTCGGTGGCGATGTCGTTGTTATAAACCTCGCCCGAGATCACGAGCAGATTGCGATAACTTACGCCTGGGTAGAAGCGTATATGCGGTGTTGCCAACTGCTCGTTAAGCGCATGGATCAAGGCTTCGGCATCCTGCTGGCTGGGGTGCCCACCCGAAAAATCATGGAGAATGCCGTCTTTTACGCTGATCAGGTTCAGGCGAAAGACGATATCCTTGGGTTTGAGCTGGATATGCTGACTGGCTGCTTCCAGTACACCCCGCCCAGCGTATTCATGGGCCAGATCACAGCCGAGCACGGACATGTTGGCTACATCACTGCTGGTGGGGTAGCCTTCTGGCAGGGTGAGCAATGATCCTGAGCAGCCTGCGGCCGCGATGGCATCCATGCCGGGGGTTTGCGCTACCTCGATCGGTGTTTTGCCGTCAAGTTCGGGAATGGGCTCATCCGCCATTCCATCTCCCAGGAAAATAAGTGTTTTGGGTTGTTTCATATAAAAGTTTCGCTTCTGCATGATTGGGGCCTTCCCAGTACGATCACGCGCCGGATTCTTCCAAAAAACGTGCTTAGTTGGCAAGACATATGTCGTCTATGTATTTGCCAGACGTCGCCCTTTGTCCCATGTGATTATGTTTGCAGGGTGCGGTGGAGGGCGGTGTTCCATCCGTTGCGAAGCTGCTGGCGTTGGTTGGCCGACATTCCTGGCTCATAGCGGTGGTCGAGTTTCCAGCGATCGGCGAGCGTTTGGCGATCAGGCCATATCCCAACAGCCAGCCCTGCGAGCAAGGCTGCTCCAAGTGCCGTTGTTTCGTTAATGACCGGTACATCGACAGGAACGTTTAAGATGTCGGCCTGGAATTGCATGAGAAAGCTGTTGAGCGAGGCGCCACCATCGGCGCGCAGCTCGGTAAGGCCAATGCCTGCTTCCTGACACATGGCATCGATGACATCGGCCGTCTGGTAGGCAATACTCTCCAAGGCAGCGCGTGCGATATGTGCTTTGGTCGTACCGCGGGTAAGTCCGCAAAGGAGTCCACGGGCATCAGGAGTCCAGTGCGGTGCGCCCATACCCGTGAGCGCGGGTACGAAGTAGACCCCGTCGTTGTTCTCTATGCTGCGGGCGAGGGTTTCGCTATCGGCGGCGGTCTGTATGATGCCCAGTCCATCGCGCAGCCATTGGATGGTTGCGCCCGTGATGAAAATGGCGCCTTCGAGCGCATATTCGACGGACTCGTTGCCAAGCTGCCAGGCGACGGTGGTGAGCATGCGCTGGCGACTCAAAATGGGTTTGGTGCCGGTATGGAAGAGGACGAACGAACCGGTACCATACGTATTCTTGGCGAGTCCTTTGCGGATGCAGGCTTGGCCGAAGAGGGCGGCCTGCTGGTCGCCTGCAATCCCGGCAATGGGAATCGCTTGCCCGTGAAATAGGACAGGATCCGTCTCGGCGATGATGGCGGAGGAGGGGACGACCGTGGGCAGGATGGCTTCGGGAATGTCGAGTCGCTGCAAGATGCATTTTTCCCACTGGCAGTCGCGGATATTATAGAGCAGGGTGCGGGAGGCGTTGGTAATATCTGTCACGTGTTTGCGTCCACCGGTCAGTTTCCAAACCAGCCAGGAATCGATCGTTCCGAAGGCAATCTCGCCAGCTTCGGCACGGGCACGCAGGTCGTTATCTTGCGCGAGCAGCCAGGCTACTTTGGTGGCCGAGAAGTAGGGATCGATCAGCAATCCGGTTCTTTGTTGCCAATCGGGTTCGAGGCCTTCCTCGCGTAGTTCCCGGCAGAGGTTGGCGGTGCGGCGATCCTGCCAGACAATGGCGCGATGGACGGGTTCGCCGGTTGTGCGATCCCAGAGCACAACGGTCTCGCGCTGATTGGTGATGCCGATGGCGGCAAGTTGGCTGGCCTCAAGTTGTCCGGCCTCAAGCGCTTGGTCCATCACGCTTTGCGTTACGCGCCAGATTTCCCCGGCATCGTGCTCCACCCAGCCGGGGTGCGGATAATGCTGGGCAAATTCGGCACCGGCCTGCGAGTGGATATCGCCGTTTTCATCAAAGATAATAACTCTTGAGCTGGTCGTGCCTTGGTCAATGGCCATAACGAAGCGATGATTTGCGAGCATGATGCGCCTCCCTTGTTGCTACAGTATGGAAAGAATTAGATGTGATGCAAGCCTGCAGTCGCTCCCCGTACCGTCACCGTTTTCATGCAAATTCAGGTAGGGCGGACCGGCTGCCTCGCCCGAGCTTGATAGCGTTTCACCTCCGCATCCTCCTCGTTGCATCGTTATGACTGTCGAGAATTCCCGTACATCTACGGCGACACTGTGGAGTGCCTGGCGATAGCGGATGTCAATGATTTGCTGGCACTCTGCGCGGAGCCTGTGTAAGAATGCCATGT
>SLBU01000127.1 GCA_007126175.1 Kiritimatiellia bacterium | reverse complement strand
TTGAGTCGTTCCAGCGTTGACTTTTTCAAGCGGGAGGCTCGGCGCAACCATACCGCCTATCAAAAAATGATACGACGGCTGCTGGACGTTTATGCCTCACGGTATGAACATGGAGTTCCAACAAGATGAATGCAGGCTATTGTCGCTCGCGCGCCAAAGCTTGATTCACAACGTTCCAGGCGACTGCAGGGGGCCTGGGGTCAGAACTGAGCATCAAAGATTTCCAAAAAATCTCTCTTACATCGAGTGTGCCCTTTCACACTATTTGCCTGTTGGTGGCGTGCGCATGGGGATCAGGGATCGCGGGGGGGAAGGTGGCGGGAGATCGTTTGCACGAGGGAGTTGACGATGCTGTACATGACGGGGGCAAGGACGAGAGTGAGAATGGTGGCAACGGCGAGGCCGAAGATCACGGCGACGGCCATAGGGGCCCACCATTGGCTGGATTCTGCGCCGGCAATGAATGTTGGGGGCCAGGCTTGGAAGTCGATACTGTAGCCGATGGCCATGGGGATGAGTCCGAGAATGGTAGTGGTGGCTGTCAGCAATACAGGTCGCAGTCGCAGACGTCCGGCGGTGACGATGGCCTCAAAGGCGTCTAGTCCTTCGGCGCGGCGCTGTTGGATGCAGTCAATGAGTACAATCGAATTATTCACGACGATGCCGGCGAGGCTGATGACGCCGACCCCGGTCATGATGACGCCAAAGCGCATCCCGCAGATCAGGAGTCCCCACATCACCCCGATGAGGGATAAGACGATGGCAAAGACAATAATGAGGGGCATCAGTACCGAGTTGAACTGCAGTACCAGAATCACGAGGATCAAGCCGAGTGCCAAGCCAAAGGCGCGTGCCAGAAAGGCACCGGATTCTTTCATTTCCTGATCCTCGCCAGCATAATGGATGCTATAGCCAGATGGGATTGTGACCTGCTCCATACGGCGTTGGACATCCTCGAGAATGGCATCCACGCCACGCCCTTGGGCTGCATCCCCGGTTATTGTGATGACGCGCCGTTGATCCTTGCGGCTGATGGCGCCGCGCCCACCGGCATACACAAAGGAGCCGAGTGCAGAGAGAGGAACCGCCTGTCCGCCATGTGGGGGAGGGATCAACAAGCTATGCAGCATATTGAGGGTTTGGCGATCGGACGGAGGGAAACGCAGGGTGATCTCGAATTCTTCTTCGTCGGCCCGCAGTTTGCTGGCTTCGAGGCCATAGATCGCCATTCGCAGATATTGGCCGAGCGAGGATGCATCGAAACCGGCTTTGGCGGCGCGGGTACGATCGATTTGGAACTGCAGTTCCGGCAAGGCTGCCTCATAATCGTGTTGTAGATCGACGAGTCCAGGAATGGTTTCGATCGAACGGATGATTGTCTGGGCGAGATCATAGAGGATATCGAAGTCTTCCCCGCTGATTTCGATGGATACCGGCGCGCCGGTAGGGGGCCCTTCTTCCTGCTTTTCGACCTTGATCTCGGCTCCGGGATAGCGACCGGCTAGTGCACGGAGGGTCTCGACCAATTCGGTCGAGTCGCCCTGGCGATCTGCAAAATCGACAAATTCGACCTGTATACTGCCGAGATGGCTGCCAGCACCCCCGCCGAGGAAGCCCCCGCCTGCTCCTTGTCCGGATGTTGCCAGGAAGAACTTGATGTCGTCGAACGGGTGCAGCTGGCTCTCAATGCCTCGCAAGACCGCGTCCGTGTGTTCAATGGCGGTACCTTGGGGGAATTTGATTTCGATGATGGCATTACGTGGGGAGGTGTCGGGGAAGAGTTCAACCCCTTTGCCGAAACGGCCATAGATCTGAATCGTGAGGATGAGGAAGGCAAAGCCAAACAGCAAGACGGGGACGCGATGATGCAGTGCCCCGCGCAAGAATCTTTCGTAGGCATGCACAAAGGGGTGCTGTTTGGATTTTTCGTGTTCGATGCGTTTTCTTCCACCGATAAAAAAGGAGCAGATTGCGGGATTCACCACGAGCGCTACAAACAGGGATGCGAAGAGAGTGATGATGAGGGTGCGGGGTAGAAACCCCATGAATTGGCCCATGATACCTGGCCAGAAAAGCAGGGGGGAGAAGGCGGCGCAGGTGGTGAGGGTGGAGGTAATGACGGGCCAGGCGACCTCGGCTGCACCTTCGCGGGCGGCATCGAGGCGGCTTTTGCCTTCGGTGCGGTGGCGGTAGATGTTCTCGACCATGACAATGGCATTGTCCACGAGCATGCCAACCGAGAGCACTAGGCTAAAGAGTACGATCATGTTCATGGTTGTGCCGGCGGCAGACATGACGGTGAAGGCGATCATCATGGAGAAGGGGATGGCCACGGCCACAAAGAGACTGTTACGCAGGCCCATGAAAATCATCAG
The DNA here is from genome assembly GCA_007126175.1 of Kiritimatiellia bacterium. Classification (GTDB taxonomy): domain Bacteria; phylum Verrucomicrobiota; class Kiritimatiellia; order UBA8416; family UBA8416; genus T3Sed10-140. The sequence goes on along the minus strand of SLBU01000127.1, from coordinate 3,169 downwards.
GACAATCACGACGAGCAGGAATCCCGTGGCGACATTGTTTTCCAATTCCTTGATCATCATGTCAACATGTTCGCTTTCATCCATTACCGTGGTGAGGGTGATGCCTGCGGGCATGGGGATGCGCGCCATGGCGGCACGTACATTCTGGATCAGGCGGACGGAGTTTTCACCGGCACGTTTCTTGACACCGATGGAGATGCTCGGATTAGCATTGATGCGGGAGATGGTTTCGACATCCTTGAAGGTGTCGTATACATCCGCCACATCGCGCAGAAAGACCGGTTGCGTGGGGGTGCCGGCAATGACGAGATCCGCGAGATCGGCCGTTGCATCCAGCTCGCCCGGCAGGCGCAGTTGTATGCGATCCTGGCCCAGTTCCAGGTTGCCCGCGGAAATGGTGCGGTTTTCGGCAGCAATTGTCTGCATGATCCTGCCGAGCGGGATGCCGTATGCTGCCAGGCGCTGTGGTTGGATCTCGACGCGCACCTCGCGTTCGCGGGCTCCACTGATTTCGGCGGTGCGCACACCATTGACCAGCTCGATTTCCTCCTTGAGGTCCTGGGCCAGGTGTTTCAGGCGGTCGAGCGGGGTATCGCCGGACAGTGCGAGAGTGAGAATGGGAATATCCGAGCTGATATTGATGGCCTGCACCACGGGGGCATCCAGATCGGGGGGTAGGTCGGGCTGGGCCAGATCCACCTTGTCCTTGGTCCGTTGCAAGGCATTGTCGATATCCTGTCCGGCCAGAAACTCAATCGCAACGAAGGTGACGCTATCGGATGTACTGGAGCGCATCTCCTTGACATTCTCGAGATCCTGCAGTTGTCGTTCAAGGGGGATGGTAACGAGTTTTTCGAGATCTTCGGGGGCGGTGCCCTCGTAGATTGCGGTTACGAAGACGTATGGGATCGTGATATCGGGGCTGCCCTCGCGTGGAATGGTCAGGTAGCTAGTGATGCCCGTGATTACAAAGACCACGATGAACACGAGTACGGCAATACGGAACTTAATGGCATAATTTGAAATGAGCATAAGGGGTTACTCCTGGTCTTGCTCGATTTCCACGGCAGCGCCATCCTGCAGCGTACGGTGCCCGGATACGATGACGATGTCGCCTGGTTCCAGACCTGATTTGATGACGACCTCACCATTGAGCATGGTATTGATCCAGACTACGGTACGTTCGGCGATGCCATCGCGGTAGAGGAAGACGACATGTTCGCCACGTCTTGGGATGACGGCAGCAAGTGGCACCGCCATGGCATTTTCGAGTACAGCCCGTTCCATTTCCACATCTACGATCATGCCGGGTCGCAGATTCGGAGGGGGATCATCAAGGACCAATTCGGCGGGGTAGCTAAATGTGGGTGGAGTAGCTTCATGCCCGACAAAGGTCACTCTGGCGCTGAAGCTGTTGGTATTGCCCAGTGCGTGGGCCCGTACGGTCAGGAGATCGTGGGGGCGAATGCGGGCCACATCGCGTTCGGGCACATGCAAGGTAATCTTCATGGGATGGTTTTCGATCAAGCGGAACAAGGCCTGTCCTTCGTTGATGAATGCACCGACTTCGAGTAGGCGATCATCGATGACGCCGTCAAACGGTGCACGAACGGTGGATTTGTCCAATTGGATTTGGGCTTGTTCCAGGGCAATAGCGGCAAGCTGGCTGCGTCTTTTGACGGCATCGAATTCACTTTGTGAAACGGCTGCTTCACTCAGCATTTGCTGCCAGCGTTGCAGGTCGCGTTGGGCATCGTGTTCCTCGATCTCGGCTTGTCGATACTGCGTTTCCCAATGGCGGTGATCGATTTTGGCGAGGAGATCGCCTGCGGCAACAACATCGCCCTTGTCAACGGCGAGTTCCGTGATGACCCCTCCGATTTCTGCTGCAAGCATCACGCTGCGGCTCGGAATCAGTTGTCCGGGGAGTGCAATCGTCTGAATCAGATTGCGTGGTTGAACGGTCAGCGTTCGCACCAGGAATATCTCGGCCGTGTCGTCGACATCGTCCGGTTTGCGGTCAGGTAGCAGTGCCAGCAGAAGGATGAGAGCAATGGCAAGTGCCACCGCGATCCATAGCAGGATTGATACGGGCTTTATGGGTTTATGGTGTTTCGGCATGTTCTTCCTCGGCGTTGGGATTTGCGGGGTGGTTCAGATTCGGATCGGGATGCGGGTTTGGCGGGGGGAGATGCGGGGAGGGGATGCCGGTGGCGAAATAGATGCGAGCGGTGGCGCTGGCGTGGTCATGCTTAGCCTGCAGGCGCGTGAGTTCGGCTGTGCGCAGGGCCAGGTTGGCATCGGTCAGTTCGAGATAGGTGGAGAGCCCGGATTCATAACGGGTCTGGGCAATGGCAAGCGCGCGTTCGGCGAGCGTCACACTTTCGGCACTGGCTTCCAAGGATTGCTGCGCCTGTAGAAGTGCACGCCAGGCTTGTTCGACTTCCAGCAGAATTGTAGTCTCGAGATCCTCGATCAGGTTTTCCTGTTGGTGGAGTTCGATTTCACGCTGCCGAATCGTTTGGCGTGTGAGATTGCCATCCCAGAAGTTCCAGCGTGCGGTAACCCCTGCGTTCCAGCGCCATTCCCAGTCCTCGGATAGCGCAAATTGGTTGGCGTTACCACCACTCGAGTTTGCAAACATGCGAATTTCGGGGCGTGCATCGGATCGAGCACTGGCAATGGCCTCGCGTGCCAGCTCCTTGCGAAGCTGCGCTACTTCCCGTTCGTGTCGGTTTTGTAATGCCAGGATTTGTAGTTCGCTGAGGCTCGAGGTCGTTTCCCTGACGGTGAGCTCGCCCGCGACTTCGAAGTCACCTTTGAAGTTGATGCGGGTCGCCAGCGCCGCGTGCGCGAGATCGCGTTGGTTGCGGGCAGCGATCACCCCCGGTTTGGCATTGGCAACGCGCACGCGCGCGGTCAGGGCATCGAACTCCGAGGCGGCGCCACTTGCTTGCCGCTCGCGGGTTTGCTTTTCAAATGCCTGTAGCATTTCGAGCGAGGCTTTCTGCACCTTGAGGGCTTCGCGGGCGAGCAGGACGGCGTGGAAGGCCTCGGTAATCTCGTGTACAAGTGCGGCCTCGAATGCCCGCCGACTCGCAGTGGCGTAATGGCGGGTAATGCGGGCTGCCCGCCAGGCTGCGCCGACCTGTCCGCCGGCATACAGGAG
>SLBU01000147.1 GCA_007126175.1 Kiritimatiellia bacterium | reverse complement strand
GAAGTTCTACGAAACAGCATACAAGGCCACCATCCAGTCAGCCTCACTTCTCGACCTTGCCGACGGAAGCCGACTCGATGAGGTCGCACGCGTTGAAGATGGCCGCGAGCTGCTCCGCCGCGTCGCCGCCATGCTGACAGCACTTTCAAAGGCGGCAACGCATGAGTGATACACGTAATCTAACTCTTAAACGCACACTTAACCGCCACCCTTACTCGGATACCCTTAACCGACCTGCTTCCTCCGATCCGGAAAAAGGGTCTGTTCAGGGTATCATAAGAGGTAAAATCCGCCCACAGATTTTGCGGAAGACCCTTTTTTTTCATAAATTTCCTTTCAGGCGGTTCCCGGTGAGGGGCCGCTTTTGCTGATCCGAGATGTCCGAGATGGCTGACCGTTTTGCTGTCATGGTGCGTGTGTAGCAAAATCGGGGATGGATGTCAAGCTCTACTCAAGTTCGCGTCCGGAGTCTGGAAGATGGCGTGATAATGGGTATCAAGCAAGCCGGACAAACGCTACAACATCCGCACCAGCACCGACCTCAGCGGGGCCATCCCTACCTGGGCGTTGCTTCAAGGCGACATCGATCCAACGCCGCCCGCCAACGTCATACACGTGCCGCAGGAAGACCCGCGCCGGTTCTATGCCGTCGAGGAATTCGACGCGCCGTAGCCGCAATGGATCAGCGTCGACTTCAAGGGGAAAGGGGACACACTATCTGAGAAAGTTTTTTCTGGAAATCTTTGCTGCTCATTCCTTCTTGTATATGTAGGGGTCATTGGGGTCCCTGATAAACAGGAGATATTGACATGCGTGTTGCCCGCATTCTTGGAGAGGGAGAGGCGTTTTACCACATATTGAGCCGGATCGTAGACCGGAGGCTCATTCTCGATGACGCTGAAAAGGAGCGTTTCCGCCGCATCATGCGTGCCGTAGAGGCATTTTCGGGATGCCAGGTGTTGACGTGGGCCTGCCTCTCAAACCACTGGCACATCTGTCTGCGCGTTCCCGAACCTGAATTGGTAACCGACAAAGAACTGATAAGGCGATTGCACTATCTGTATGAGAGCGCTGCAGTGGCTCAAGTTGCTACCGAACTGGCCGATTTACGATCGAATGGCAGGGATGCAGAGGCCGACGCGCTAAAGGCACGCTATACGCGGCGGATGTATAGTCTCTCGGAGTTCGTCAAAACGCTCAAACAACGCTTTACGATGTCCTACAACCGTCGCCATGACCGACAAGGAACGCTCTGGGAGTCGCGCTTCAAAAGCGTGTTGTTCGAAGGTTCGCGCAGGGCACTGTGGACGCTGGCCTCCTATATCGACCTCAATGCCGTGCGCGCGGGCATTGTGTCAGATCCGCAGGATTATCGTTTCTGTGGCTATGGCGAGGCAATTGCTGGTGTAGATATTGCCCGCAAAGGGCTTATCCGCGTGATGCAATCACCCGATGGAAAAATGGAAACCTGGGAGCGGCTGGGAAAACATTACCGGCACTTGCTATATCAGCGTGGCGTTAAGGAAACCGAACGCAATCGTGGCGGAATTGATGCCGAGCGAGTACAGGAGGTGCTTGCAAATGGCGGAAGGTTAACCATGCGCGAGGCACTGCATTGCCGCGTGCGTTACTTCTCCGACGGCATGATTCTGGGTTCGCGTGTATTTGTGGACGAAGCATTTCATCGCTGCCGGGGTAACTTCGGGGTAAAACGCCACACGGGAGCCATAACGATGCGCGCCGCGCAGTGGAAAGGCCTGTTCGCGGCCCGCCGTCTCCAACTCGCCCCCATAGCACCATCAGTCGTGTGCTAACCTGCCGTACAAACATCCGAGCCGCTGGTCAGCCGCGCCAGTGAACGCCGGGGTCTGCCCAATCAACAAAACGCGGGCACCTTTCACACACGCGCCCGACTGCAAAACAGCCCTTGACCCTGCACGCACCGCCCTTACTGTAACTCTACCAGCATGCAAGGCAACCATAACGTCTCCGTCAGCCACAAAACACGTTGACGCCTCTCAAATTGTCTGTCCCCTTCCGACATTCCGACACAAAACACGTTGACGCCTCTCAAATTGTCTGTCCCCTTCCGACACCTTCCGACACTTCCGACACAAATTGTCTGTCCCCTTCCGACACAAATTGTCTGTCCCCTTCGACAGTCCCCTTCCGACATTTTGCTTGAGGCAAAAAGCACGCCATCGGCTCCGTGGTTGGCCGTACGATGGGTGATCGTGAATCCCGGCCTTGTTCCCGCCAATCCCCACGCTACTGACAGGCTACCAGCGCCTCCCGCAAAACATACGGCAAAATCCCACCATGACGGTAATACGCGACCTCGATCGGCGAATCGATCCGACACAAAACCTCGAAGCCAATCTCTCCTTGCTCGCTGGCCGCCGTCACCGCCAAACGCTTACCAGGGGCGAGCCCCTCGTTAAGCCCAGCAATGGAAAACGTTTCCGCTCCGGTCAAACCAAGGCTCTCCGCCGTCTGTCCATCCACAAATTCCAGCGGCAGCACGCCCATCTCCACGAGATTGCTGCGGTGAATCCGTTCGTAACTCTCGGCAATCACTGCCCGTACCCCCAGTAACGACGTTCCCTTGGCCGCCCAATCGCGCGAGGATCCGGCACCATACATCTTGCCCGCCAGCACCACTAATGGAATGCCCGCTTCGGCATAGCGCATCGCAGCATCATAGATCGAATGCTCGCTTCCATCCGTCCACAGCCGCGTGTACCCCCCGGTTTGCGTAACCAACTTGTTCCGCAACCGGATGTTCGCAAAGGTACCCCGCAGCATCACTTCATGATTGCCGCGCCGCGAACCATACGAATTGAACTGCGCAACACGCACTCCATGCTCCTGTAAATACAGCCCCGCCGGACTATCCGCCTTGATCGCACCGGCAGGCGAAATGTGGTCGGTCGTCACAAAATCGCCAAAATACCCCAGCACACGGGCCCCGCGGATATCGGCCAGCGTCGCCGGCACGGCAGGCGTATCCGCCACCCAAGGCGGCTCTTGGATATACGTCGAGGTTGTATTCCATGCATACACAGCCCCACCCTCAGACGGCAACGCATTCCAGACCGGCACCGCATTTTCAACGTCTGCATAGCGCGCCCGGTACAAGGCCGGGTCTGCCGCCAACGCCATATAACCAGCAATCTCTTCGCTCGACGGCCAAAGATCCGCGAGCATCACCGGCTCTCCATCGGCATCGGTTCCCAACGGCGCCCCAACCAAATCCTCATCGACACGCCCCGCCAACGCCAACGCCACCACCAAAGGCGGCGAACATAAATAATTGGCCTGCGTCAGCGGATGAATCCGCCCCTCGAAATTGCGGTTTCCACTCAGTACCGCGGCCACCACCAGATCCTCCGCACGCACAGCCGCATCGATGTCGTCCGCCAACGGACCGCTGTTCCCGATGCAGGTCGCACAACCATAGGCCGCAATGTTGAATCCAAGCTGCTCCAAATAAGGCAACAATCCGCTCTTCTGCAAATAATCCTGCGCGACTTGTGAACCCGGCGCAAAACTCGTCTTCACCCAGCCCGGCACACGTAAACCTCGCTCTACCGCTTTCTTTGCCAAAATACCGGCCCCTAGCAGCAGCGTCGGATTCGACGTATTCGTACAACTCGTGATCGACGCAATCACCACCGAACCATGCCCAAGCGTGCCCTTCCCCGGAACCGTCACACTGCGCGGCAGGTCGACCTCGGCAACCCCAAACCCACGTGCCTCCGGGGCCTTGCGCAAATCCGACCGAAAAGACGTATGCAGCTTCTGCACCGCAATGCGATCCTGCGGGCGTTTCGGTCCTGCGACAGACGATTCCACCGTCCCTAGATCCAGTTCCAACACATGTGAATACAGCAGCTCTTCCGTCCCCGTGCGAAACAAACCCTGCGCCTTGCAATAACGCTCGACCAAGTCGATGTGTTCCTCACTCCGCCCCGTCATGCGTAAATAATCCAGCGTTGCATGATCCACCGGAAAATACCCCATCGTCGCACCATACTCCGGGGCCATATTCGAAAGCGGCGCCCGGTCTGCCAAGGAAAGGGCATCCACCCCGGGACCAAAAAACTCCACAAAATGCCCCACGACACCATGCTCGCGCAACATATGCACAATCGTCAGCGCCACATCCGTCGGCGTCACCCCGGCGGCAATCTGTCCCGTTAGCCGCACGCCCGTCACAATCGGCGTCAGTATCGGGATTGGTTGCCCCAGCATTGCGGCTTCCGCTTCAATGCCCCCCACGCCCCAGCCCACGATTCCCATACTGTTGATCATCGGCGTGTGCGAATCCGTCCCCACCAGCGTGTCGGGATACGCCACGGCATCCACACCTTCGCCACTGCGCACCACACACGTCGCCAACAATTCCATATTGATCTGGTGGCAGATCCCCAGCCCCGGCGGCAACACATGCAGCGTACGAAACGCATTCTGCCCCCAACGCAAAAACTCGTAACGTTCCCGGTTACGCTTGAATTCCAGCTCCAGATTCAGTTCCAGCGAATCCGTGCAGCCACAACTATCCAACTGCACCGAATGATCCACAATCAAATCGACCGGTATGGACGGCTCGATGCTGGCCGGATCGCCCCCCGCCCGTGCCACCGCACTGCGCAATGCTGCCAGATCCACCACACATGGTACCCCCGTAAAATCCTGCAACAATACCCGCGCCGGCATGTAAGGCAGCTCTCTGCGGCCCCCCTCCGGCGTCCATTGCGCCAACGCCACAGCATGTTCCTCGCAAAAGGCCGGGTGCCCCTGCAAACGTATCAACTGCTCCAGAATCACCTTCAGGCAAAAGGGGAAATGCGCCACATTGCCATAGCCCGCATCCGCCAAGGCCGGTAACGAAAAATACCCCACCTCCGAGCCATCCCCTACTTCCAACTTACGCTTCACACAATCTGCAATGCCCATCGTCCCGTCCTTTCCAAATTATTCTCTCCGAGCAGCAATACCAAATCTACAGCATAAACTCTTGCCACAATACGCGAAACTTGGCGATCGAAAAGATTTTTTCCGGCACACGGGCTCATCTGCGATTCGTGACTCCGCCCTGCCCCCCGAATCCTTATTGATTTTTGCCTGCGCAGTACGCAGAATGCCCCCAGTTGATGCCGACAGGTCGTGGCGGGTCACAACCATGTACGGTATATCAAAATCCACAGGAGGATGGTTATGGGAAAATCCATGGACACCAAAAAGGATGATAAGAAAAAACCTCAGAAAACAATGAAGGAAAAAAGGCAAGCCAAGGCCGAAAAGAAGAAATCCAAGGAATAACAATCCATCAACAGGCAGAAAATCGCACACAGGCAACATGATCATGCTGTGTGCGCTTTTTCGTGCGACCCTGTATCGGGGCACCGCACCACTGCCGTGGGCTGGTTGTTTTATGCAAACAGAGCACGTGTCACCCAACGAGGTGTGATGAAAAGAATCCTGAAGCGTATACTTATCGCAAGCTCCAGCCTGCTGGCTATTCTTGCCGTCACGCTTTTCTTTATGGGCGACACCTTGGTGCGCCATGG
>SLBU01000066.1 GCA_007126175.1 Kiritimatiellia bacterium | reverse complement strand
TGTCGCTGGCGGCAGGATTTGGATGGCACGGAGCTTCTGTGGCAGGGGTTGGATGTGCTGGCGCGTCCGGCAGCAGGCGATATGCTGCGTGCGCAGCACATGGTGCGTGGGTTGTTTGAGGACCCTGCCTGGCTGGAGAGGGAGTTGGCGCTGTTGCGTCCGGAACAACGCGAGGTATTCCTATTGAAGCTGTTGCAGGCCCCGGGCTGGGATGAGTCGGGACGGCGTGCCGTGGTGGCGATTCTTGTGAAGGCGTATCCGGAATTGGCAGAAGTGATGAGGCGGGATGCGGGATCGGTGCAACCGGCGGCGCGTCGGCGGATGACGTCGTGGCGCAGTTATCGTGAGCGCCAGGAGCAGTTCCGCAAATTGATGGAGGAGGAGATTCCAGCGAATGCGCGTGAGATTGCGGTGGCCCGCAGTTATGGTGATTTGCGCGAGAATGCGGAATACAAGTATGCCAAGGAGCATCAACGGATTTTGTATTTGCGTCGGGATGAGATGGAGCAGGATCTGGAGCGGGTGCAAGGCACGGATTTTGCGGGGTTTGCGGCGGAGAGTGCCGGAATGGGTACGGTGGTTACGGTCGAGCGTCCGAGTGGGACGGTGGAACGCTATTGTGTTCTGGGGGAGTGGGACCGTGATGAACGTTTGGGCATTATTTCGAGTTTGAGTCAGCTTGCCAAGTCGTTGGAGGGGCATGTGGCGGATGAGAGGGTAACGTTGCCCGGGGAGAACGGGGCGGAGACTTGCCGTATTGTGTCGGTGGAAGAGCTTGGCGCGGCTGAGAAGGCCTGGCTGAATGGGTAGTGGGTTTGCTTGTAAGCGATAACGAAGAATGCGATGTGAAAAGTAGAGGTGTGGGATGCCAAATACCGTATTGATCGGTGCACAGTGGGGGGATGAGGGCAAGGGTAAGATCATTGATGTTCTGGCGAGCCAGGTGGATATTGTGGTTCGCTATCAGGGGGGCAACAATGCGGGCCACACGGTGAAGATCGGAGATGAGCATTATGTGTTGCATTTGATACCATCGGGCATTCTGCGGGATGAGCAGGTGTGTGTGATCGGCAACGGTTTGGTGGTGAATCCGGCGGCACTGCTGGATGAGGTTGCAGAGGTCGAGGCAGCGGGCAAGAAGGTGCAGGGCCGTCTTTTTGTGAGTGATCGTGCGCATATGGTGTTTCCCTATCACCGGGCGATTGATGCTGCGCGCGAGGCGTTGCTGGCAGAGGGCAGCAAGATCGGCACGACGGGGCGTGGGATCGGGCCCTGTTACAGCGATAAGGTGACGCGTACGGGGTTGCGTGCCGGTGATATGCTGACGTCGGAATTTCCGGAGCTTCTGCTTGCGCGTTTGCGGGAGGCGAACAAGATGTTGCGCGCGATGGGCGGGGAGATTCTGGATGAGAATGCGGTACTGGAGGAATATCTGGCGATTGCGGAACGGATGCGTCCGTATATCAAAGATACGGTGACATATCTGAATGATGCAATCAAGGCGGGCCAGACGGTACTGTTTGAGGGGGCGCAAGGGACGATGCTGGATATTGATTTTGGCACGTATCCGTTTGTGACGAGTTCGAATGCGACGGCGGGTGGGGCTTGTACGGGCAGTGGTGTTGCGCCGCACCGGATTGACCGGGTGGTGGGGGTGATCAAGGCCTACACTACGCGTGTGGGGGAAGGTCCCTTTCCAACGGAGTTGTTCGATGCCGATGGCAAGCGTATGCGCGATGCCGGCGGGGAATATGGTGCCACAACCGGGCGGCCGCGCCGCTGCGGGTGGTTTGATGCGGTTGTAGGGCGCTATAGTGCGCGGATCAATGGTGTGGATTTCTGGGCGATGACGAAGCTGGATGTATTGGATACGTTCGAGACGCTGCGGGTGTGCACGGCGTATGAGTATGAGGGGCAGCGTTTGATGGAACTGCCAGCCAGTGTACGCATGCTGGAGAAGTGCACGCCGATCTATGAGGAGTTGCCGGGCTGGTGCGAACCGACGAGCCATATTACGGTGTATGACGATTTGCCGGAGCGGGCGCGCACGTATGTGGAGTATTTGTGTGCATTGACAGGTGTGCCACTGGGAATTCTTTCGGTGGGTCCGAAACGCGAGAGTACCCTACGGCTGGGGTTGTAAGCGAGGGTGGTATGTCCGCAAAATCGTTGGCAGGTGCGTCGTCGAATCCGGTTCATGTGGCGGTGATCATGGACGGCAATGGGCGCTGGGCACGCGAGCGGGGGCTACCGCGTGGCAAGGGACATGAGGCGGGGGCCGAGTCGGTGCGTGCGGTGGTGCGGGCTTGCCGGGATCATGGGATACGGTACTTGACGCTGTATGCATTCAGTGTGGAGAATTGGAGGCGACCGCGTGAAGAGGTGCAGGGGTTGATGGGGCTGTTGCGGCGCTTTATGGAACATGAGGAGCCTCTTTTGCATGAGCAGCAGATTCGCTTGCGGATCATGGGGCGCCTGGAGGATCTTCCGCGGTTGGTGCAGAAGAAGCTGACACGGGTGATGGAGAAGACGGCGCATTACGATGCGGGCCAATTGATTCTGGCATTGAGCTATGGTGGGCGCACGGAAATTGCTACGGCAGCCCGTCGGATTGCGGAAGAGGTGCGGGATGGGGTGCTGGATCCGTCGGATGTGGATGAGAAGGTATTTGCGCAGCATTTGTATCTGCCGGATGTGCCGGATCCGGATCTGATGATCCGGACGAGCGGGGAGATGCGGCTGAGCAATTTTCTGCTTTGGCAGTTGTCGTATGCGGAATTATACACGACACCGGTGCTGTGGCCGGATTTTCGTGAGCCGGCGTTTGCGGCGGCGATCGATGCGTACCGGTCTCGCAGCCGTCGGTTCGGAGGTGTTTTGCCAGAAACGGAGGGGGCGGGATGTTGAAACAACGATTGGTTAGTGGCATTTTGATGGGGGTTGCTGCCATACTCGCGGCGACGTATCTGCCGAGTCCGGCTGGCTGGCTTCTGATTTTGGGGCTGGGATTGTTGGCGCAGTTTGAATTTTACGGTCTGATGCAGGGGATGGGGATCGCGGTATTCAAGTGGATTGGGATGGGGGCCGGGGCTGCGGTGATTTCTGTGACGTTCTGGACGGTGGGACCTTCGGCGGAGCAGTTGGCACTTGGGTATCAGGCTGAGAATCTGGTGTTGGCTGCCACGGTGCTGTTTGTGCTGGTCTGGCAGGCGTTTCAGAGGAAGCATGATCAGCCGGTTGCAACGGTTGCGATAACGTTGCTGGGGGTTTTGTATTGCGCCGTACTGCTGAATTACATGACCCGATTGGCCTTTGGCTGGCACGACGGGCCGCGTTTGGCCTCCGTTGGGCGCACCGGGCAACTACTGATACTGTACTTGATTGCGGTGGTGAAGTTTTCGGATATCGGTGCCTATTTTACGGGGCGTTTACTGGGGCGGCACAAGCTGATTCCGCGACTTTCCCCGAACAAGACCTGGGAGGGGCTTGCGGGCGGGGTGGCATTTTCGCTCGGGGTCAGTTTGCTGTTCTTTTTCCTGACGGGCGGTCAATTGGGTGTGGTACATTTGCAGTGGTGGGATGCCGTGTTGTTGGGGCTGCTGCTGGCTGCGTCGGGTGTGATCGGGGATCTGGTGGAGTCGATGATTAAGCGTAATGCTGCCAGCAAGGATTCGGGGTCTTTGATTCCGGGTATGGGTGGGGTGCTGGATGTGTTGGATAGTTTGCTTTTCGGGGCGCCGGTATTGTATGGCTATGCCGTGTTATTTTTACGTGGATAGGGAGAGAGGGAATTATGCTGGGTTTACTTTTCGGGAATCTATACACCGCTGTGGTCGTGGTGCTGTTTTTTGGGTTAACCATTTTTATTCATGAGCTGGGGCATTTTCTGGTGGCGCGCTGGTGTGGTTTGCAGATCAAGGCATTTTCGATTGGTTTTGGTCCGGCGCTCTGGAGCAAGGAGGTCAATGGTGTTGTCTATAAGATTGGTTGTTTGCCGTTAGGCGGCTATGTGGCATTGCCGCAATTGGATCCGAATGCGATGGCAACGGTACAGGGCGATGGGGAGAACGCAGGTGCGGAGGAGCCCCTTCCGTATGTGGCACCCTGGCGCAAGATTCTGGTTTCGTTGGCGGGTGCCACGGGCAATGTACTGCTGGCGATTGTCCTGGCTTGGATCGTGTTTTTGCGTGGTATGCCGGCAACGATTGCAAATCAGGAGACGGTTGTTGGGTTTGTTGACACAACGTCCGCGTTATACGAGCAGGGGGTCCGGGTGGGGGATCGGATTGTGTCGGTTGCGGGCACGCCGGTGCAGTTCTGGAGTGAGTTTGTGCAGGAAGCGGCGATGCATGATGTTGTGATGTTGACGTTGCAGCAGTCGGATGGCGCGTTGCTGGAAGTGGAGGTGGAGACAGAGCCGTGGCAGTATGGGGTACGCATGGTGAGCGGGGTGGAGCCTCTGGAGCCGGTGGTTGTGGACGAGGCCGAGCCTGGGATGAGTGCGGCTGCTGCGGGGGTCGAGGCGGGTGACGAGATTCTGTCGTATGCGGGGGTGGAGGTGTTGGGTCGTGGGCACATGATTGATTTGGTGCAGGTGCATGCGGGGCGTGCCCAGGAGATGCGTGTGCGGCGAGGTACTGGGGCGGATGCGCGGGAGTTGACGGTGTTGGTCGACGCGGTGGAGGATGCGGAGGTCGGGCATCCGCGGATCGGTGTGCGTTTCCGGATGCCGGCACAGCAGTTGGATACAGCGAGCCGGGTGCATCCACGCCCGATGGCGCAGATCCGGCTGCACGCTTCGGCGATATTCCGTTTTTTGCGCGATTTGGTGCGTCCGCGCACGTCGGCCCGTGCGGCGAATATGGTTGGTGGCCCCGTTGCCATTATTGTGTATTATTTTGGCATGGTGCAGGCCAGTATGATGCTGGCCATCTGGTTTACCGGGTTTTTGAATATCAATCTGGCGATCATCAATTTGCTCCCGATACCGGTATTGGATGGTGGGCACATTGTGTTTTCTCTATACGAAACCGTGTTCCGGCGCCCGGTGCATCCCAAAGTGGTAAATATTCTTGTAAATCTTTTTGCAATTTTGCTGATCGGGGTATTCTTGTTGCTGACGATGCGGGATGTGGATCGTTCGCCGTTAGGGCGACGCGTGCGCGGCTTTCTCGATCGGGATGAGGTAGAGGAAGTGCAGGATATGCCAGGGGAGGGGGCGGATGCGCCGCTGGCCGAGGAGAGTAATGGGGATGTCGGACTGGATTGATATACGCAAGGATGATCGGCATGTGGCGTCGGAGCGTCGGCGCGCGCAGAGCTTGAAGCAGACGAGTTGGTGGAAGCAGCAACTACAGCGTGGGGTTTGCCATTATTGTGACAAGGCGGTTGGGGCGGCCGGTTTAACAATGGACCATGTGGTGCCGGTGGCGCGCGGGGGGCGCAGTACGAAGGGCAATGTAGTGCCGGCGTGCGATGCATGCAACAAGAGCAAGAAGTATCTAACGCCCGCCGAAATTGCTCTGGCGGAACTGGGGTTGTAGCAATCAGGAGGGGATATGGCATCTTTAGAGGCAATTGTGG
>SLBU01000199.1 GCA_007126175.1 Kiritimatiellia bacterium | reverse complement strand
CGTCAACCAACACGCCGCAGTTCTCGACAATTTTATCAAGGCCGCCCGCGGGGAGGCTGCCCTGATCGCCCCGGCCAGCCAAGGCATTCATTCGCTGGAACTGGCGGGGGCCATGATTTACTCTAGCTGGATACAGGCTGCTGTCGATTTGCCGCTCGACGCCACTACGTATGAACAATTCATACAGGAACGTATTGCGGCGGCGAAACCGCGCAAAGTCACTCGCGTGGCAGCCAAGGTGGATATGTCGAAGTCATATCGGTAGATATCCGGTTACACGTCGCAGCGGGCGAGAAAAGGAAAAACAAGGGCAGTCGGAATCAACATCGACAACAGGGAGAACATGTACGTATGCGTGCTACTCAGAAAGAAACAAGTAACATGACCCAGGACGAGTCCACCCAGCGCGAAGCGCAACTGCTACGTGAGGCCGACGCAGCGGGCGGGATGAAGAAGGCGATGACCTACTTACGCCTCTCCGGCCCCGGTTTCCTGCAAAGTGCCATTACACTGGGCGGTGGTTCCTTGGCAGGCAGTTTGTACCTTGGCGTGCTGGCCGGCCCCAGTATGCTCTGGGTGCAGCCATTGGCAATGTTGATCGGTATTATCATGCTCAGCGCCATTGCCTACGTGACCCTCTCGACAGGCGAAAAACCCTTTGAGGCGATCAACCGGCATGTCAATCCCGTGCTGGGCTGGTCTTGGGCCATTGCGGCGTTCGTCGCCAATATGGTGTGGGTGATGCCACAATACACCCTCGGCATAGGGGTATTTCAACAAAACCTGTTGCCTGGCATCTTTGGCGAAGGCGGCCTGCTCCCCCCATTTGCCAGCAACCTGACGCTCGTGCTGCTGATCTTTGCTGTCGCCGTGGCCTTTACCTGGAATTATGCCCGCGGCGGATGGGGGGTAAAAGTTTTCGAAACGTCGATTAAAATCATGGTGGGCTTGATCATGGTCTCCTTTATGGGGGTTGTCATCCGCCTGAGTCTGGTTGGCGAATTGAATTGGAGTGCCATTTTTGCTGGGTTTGTGCCCAATCCTGCCATGATTCTGCGGCCGGCCGACGGCTTTATGGAGCTGCTTGGGAGGGTGCCAACAGAGTATCGCGCCTACTGGTCGGACCTCATCGTCGCTGATCAGCGGGGGGTGATTGTGACCACAGCCGCAACCGCCGTGGGGATCAATATGACCTTTTTGTTCGGATACTCGCTGTTGAAGCGCGGCTGGGGCAAGTCTTATCGCGGATTCATGAAATTCGACCTCGGCGTCGGTTTGTTGATCCCCTTCCTGATCGCCACCGGCTGTGTGGTAATCGCCGCCTCGAGTCAGTTCCATCTGGTTCCGCAGGATGGCCTGATGGAACCAGCCGAAATCCTACAAATCCACCAGGATATGGGGCGCGACATTGACGTCGTACCAGAAACGTTGGTGGCCTCCGGCGGCCAGCAACGCGAATACCGCGCATACTTGGTCGCGCGTGCCCTCGTCGCGAGGGAGGCTCCAGCAGCGGAGCAGCAACGCTTGGCACTGGCAGACCTCCAGGAACGCGATCCGCAAGCCCATGCGGCGATGGTGGACGGATTGATCGCAGAAACCACCAAGTATGATCGATACCTCGCAGCAACATTGGTGCGGCGGAATAATTTCGATCTAGCCCGGGCATTGGAACCCTTTACCGGAAGCATATTTGCGCAGTATGTCTTCGGTATCGGCGTGCTGGGCATGGCGTTTTCCTCCATCACGATGCTGATGATCATTTCGGGGGTCGGTTTCTGTGAATTCTGCAAAAAACCGCATGAGGGCTGGTGGTTCCGTATTGGTGCCCTGTTTCCGATCACCGGCATATTCGCACCGTTCTGGTGGCATGCGGCTGGCCCGTGGCTCGTGGTGCCAACCTCTATGTTTGCATTTCTGCTCATTCCCCTAGCCTATATCGCGTTCTTCCTGCTCATGAATCAGAAAACGCTGCTGGGCAAGGAAATGCCGCGCGGTGGACGACGGGTGGCGTGGAATACGTGCATGGGATTCTCCTTGCTGATCACCGTGCCATCCAGCTTGTATATCCTGTTCAGCCGTTACGGTCTCCGTGGACTCGCGGCGGCAGGCGCCTTGCTGATCGCCGCCGGTGTGGTGCATGTGCTGCGGCCGCCGCAAAAACAACCCGTTGCGTCAAAACACTAAAACGAGCTTATCGTGCTCAACAAGAAAGGAATCATCATGCAAAGCCACACGATAAAAACCGCATTGTACAGCCTGCTGGGGCTACTGCTGGTATCCACGGCGGAGGCGTCGTGGACCGTCGAGGATCGGGTCAATGACGAGCTGCCCGGTCGCATTATCGATATTCGATACGACGGGCAGCGTGTCGCCGGTTTCATCTACGGCGAGGGACAGGCCAAGACTTATCTCAGTGTGTACGATTCGAAGGGCCAGCGACTGTCCAACCCCGGATTGAATGCCGAGGGCCAGACCCACGGGAGCTTCCCGCATCATCGCGGTCTGTTTATCGGGTGGAATATCATTCAATCGGACCTAGGGTCCGATGACTTGTGGCATATGCGGGGTAACGCACGGATGGTCCTGGCCGCCATCAGCAACATGGAGGCGACAGAGCACGGGGTCACGCTGGAATTGGACGTGCACTGGTTCTCCTCGAGGCACAACAACGAACTGCAGGGACTGCTCATTGCCGAGCGCCGCAGTATCCGTGTCTCGAAAACGGAGGATGGCCGTACACAGATTGATCAGGAGTCGGTTATGCAGGCCAAACGCGATCTTCGCCTGCGCGGTGACCTGCAGCACGCGGGTATTCATTTCCGGGCCGCGGCCGAGGTCGAGACTGTACGCAAGCAAACCCGCTACCTGTGGTCGCCCAAAACGCTGGAGCCGGGCCGCGGCCGGATCGTCTCCGACACCTTGGAGTGGGTCAATTTTCGCTTCCCGCTCCACGGCACATGGCATTCCGTCACGCAACTGAATCCGCCCCAAAACCGCTCCACGGAACTCTCCTGGCGCGATTACGGCCGCTTCGGCTTCTTCTTCCAAGACGAACTGGCTGCCAACGAGAGCCGTACCGTGCGAACGCGATTGCTCTTCGATGAAATGACGACATACGGTGATGACGACGACATACGGCAGCGCGCCGATATGGATTACGAAAGGATGAGGTAACATGATGAAACAGATCAATCGCAGAACGTTTTTAAAGGGCAGTCTCGCTGCCGGAGTCGCCCCGATGTTTATTCCTGCCCGCCTGTTGGGGGATCAGGCCCCCAGCAAAATGCTGAATTTGGCGTGCATTGGGATCGGAAATCAAGGATCGGGCATTAGCCGGAGTTTGGGCGGACATGAACGCACACGGGTGGTGGCCGTCTGCGATGTGGATTTGGATCACGGACGCGTAAACGCTGTGCTGGAGCAATTTCCGGACGCGTCCCGTTACCATGATTTCCGCGAGATGTTGGATAAGATGGGCGACGAGATCGATGCCGTATCCATTTGCACGCCCGACCACTCGCATTTTCCCATTGCCATGCTGGCCATGTCCATGGGCAAACATGTCTTTGTGGAAAAGCCGCTGGCCAATACCTTTCAGGAAACCGAGCTGATGATGCAGGCCGCGAAAAAGTATGGCGTGGTTACCCAAATGAACAATCAGGGCCACTCGGGGGCCAACTATTTTCAGGCGAAAGCCTATGCCGAGGCGGGGCTTTTTGACGGGGTCAACAAGGTCGTTTCCTGTTTCAATCGGTGGCGCCGCTGGCATCCATGGGATGACGTGCAAGGGTATCCGTCGGGGGAGCAGGTCCCGGAAGGTCTGAAGTGGGATCTCTGGCACACAACGGCTGAAGAGCGGCCGTTTAGCGAGCGCTATCATCCCGGCAACTGGAGGGGATGGCACCGCTATGGCTTGGGTGCGCTGGGCGATTGGGGGCCGCATATTCTCGACACGGCGCACCGGTTCCTTCATTTGGGGCTGCCGACCCAGGTGGAACTGGTCCACATCAAGCGCCATAACCCCTATATTTTCCCGTTGGAAACCACGTTGAAATTCACCTTCCCCACCCGTGGTGATCAACCGGAGGTCGAGGTCTACTGGTATGAAGGTACCGAAAATCGGCCCGAGGATGAACATATTGGGGATGCTGGAAGAGTACTCTACGGCGGTGCATACACCTTTGCAGGCGGTTCGCACGCATCAGCCATTCGCGTGGTGCCCGAAGAAATGCGTCAGAAAGTGCAAAGTGCGTTGCCACGTTTCGGGGGCGGATCCAATCACAACAACAACTTTATCCTCTCGGCGCTGGGCATCGAAAGTCCCCGCTCGCCATTCGAGGTGGCGGGACCACTGACGCAAGTGTTGAATCTCGGCGTGATTGCGCAGGAGCTTGGACAGGTGGGGGTTCCCCTCAGATTTGACCCCGCGACAAAGAAGTTTGTCAACCATGACGAGGCCAACAAACTGCTGTCGTATCCGAGTCCGCGCAAGGGATGGGAACACTTGTATGCATTGTAAAAGAGACAACCAACCTCTGAAAACCCGATCCATAACGGCCCGTATAAACGGAACGCTGCCGCGTTCACTTTTCGGTATCGCGCTGGTTGCAGGTATGCTCGGCTGCGTACGGCCTGCACCCTCCGCCATCGACAGGGCGCTAGCGGCGCAGGATCCCGATTTTATCGCGCAAGGCGAGTATGCCGGCTCCATGAACGATGAGATCGTGGCTCTGCAATTGGCGGCCCGCGGGGAGGGTGAATTCAGAGGGCTGCTCTATCGAGGCGGTTTTCCGGGACACGGCTGGGATGGCGAAGACCCGCTGGAAGTGACAGCGCAGCGAACCGAGGATGAGGGCATACGACTGCAGGGGAAAGCGCTCGATGGGCGGCTCCAAGAGGGCGTTGTCCTGCTTGAACTTGGAACGGATCGGGCGCAACTCGATAAAGTTGAGCGTACGAGTCCGTCGATGGGCGCCGAGCCTCCGGACGGAGCCATTGTGCTATTCGACGGTTCGGATCTGGCGCACTGGGACGCGAACACCAAAATGACGGAGGACGGTTTGCTGAAGGAGGGAGCGCGAACGGCTGACGACTATGGCGATATGTTTTTGCACATGGAGTTCAAAGTTGGGTTCGTGCCCAACGCACGCGATCAGCGCCGTAGCAATTCAGGCGTGTATATCCAGAACCGGTATGAGGTGCAGATCCTGGACTCCTTTGCCGAGTTACCCACGTTCAACGGGAATGGCTCGCTCTACCGGCAACAGGCGCCTCTACTCAATATGACCTACCCGCCAATCCACTGGCAGACCTATGATATCGCGTTTCGCGCGCCCCGATTTGACGACAACGGCGACAAGGTCGAAAACGCCCGCATCACACTGTATCATAACGGCGTGCGAATCCACGATGCGGTCGAGCTGGAACGCGGGACTGGCGCGGGCGCACGGCGCGGCGAAGTGGCCAAGGCGTTCCTCTATTTGCAAAAACATGGATCGGGCGGGCAAGCCCGGTTTCGCAATATCTGGCTGGTTGAGGATTCCTCCAGTAAACCACCCCTATAGATGCCTCGACGATCGGTTAACTGACGACTTG
>SLBU01000025.1 GCA_007126175.1 Kiritimatiellia bacterium | reverse complement strand
GACGGCACCGGCAATCGTGTTGCCGAGCGTTACCCATATGAGGTTATGGAGGTAGCCGCCCCAGGAGAGATCGGGGCCGACATTTTGAAAGAGGCCGATGGCGATCAGGGACATATTAGCGATACTGTGTTCGAAGCCGGAGGCGATAAAGGCGAGGAGACACATACTGATCAGGATGATTTTGGCGGTATCCGATTTCGTGCGCGAGCCTGTCCAGAGCGCCAGGCATACCAAGAGGTTACACAAAATCCCGCTAGCGATCAGTACTGAGATCGGGGCAGTCGTTTTTATTGTGGAGATATCGAAGATTAATTGGTGGGCATGAGCGAGACTGCGGGTTTGTGCAACCAGCCACGCGACTGCGAGTGCTCCGATGAGGTTGCCGCCCCAGGATACAATCCAGATGACACCGACATCGCGGAGATGTACGGTTCCGCGTAACCATCCCAATGTCATGAAAAAGGTGTTGCCCGTATAGAGTTCGGCCCCGGCAAAGACAACAAGAGTCAGGGCAATACCGAAAGAGGTCCCCATAATCAATTTCAGTGCCGGGTGTCCGGTTTGTGCGAGGGGAGCACCCACCGCAAAGATCAGAATAATGCCGAGTCCCACATATACGCCCGCGAGCATGGAGGCAATAAAATATCCGAGCGGGTTTTCCCGTAAAAAGGCTCGTTTGGTGGCAGCGACACTTCCGGCATTCTGCAAAGCTTCATCAAACACGTGTATGCTCCTTGGTTAATCCATCCAGCGATTGCTGTTGATGGTGCCACGTTGCATCCATAGTGCCGCCGAGTACTTGACTTAGGTCAAGGATGCGCATTTTTCGCGCAGGGTTTGGGGTGTTGTGCCGCCTGAATCATAGATTAATCACAGATTGTGTGTCCCCTTCCGCTGCCCTTTCGCTTCCAGAGGTCGGGATTGGATATTGGCTATTCTTCCCAACACCCTGTCAGTCAGTTACAAGCGAGAACCGCACACCCGTGCTTCCGATTCAGGGAGCGGCATGCTTGACGAGTAGAAGGGGGATGCCTAGTATGCACTGGAGGAATCGATAGCAGGAGGTTTATTTGCATTCAACGGAACGAGCACCCATGATCAGTGTACGGGATGTGAGCCGCCATTTCGGGCGGTTGCCTGCTGTGCGCGGTATTTCCTTTGATGTGCGGCAAGGGGAAATTGTGGGGTTGCTGGGGCCGAATGGTGCTGGGAAAACCACGACGCTGCGTATGCTGGCTGGGTATCTGCGTCCGAGTGCGGGCCGGGTATTTATTGATGGTGTGGATGGGTACGATGGGGAGGAAGATGTCCGGAATCGGGTCGGGTACCTGCCTGAAAATACGCCTTTGTATGGCGAGATGCGGGTACGCGAGTATCTGGTGTTCCGTGGGCGCCTGAAGGGGATGGCGCGCCGGCATTTGCGGGCGCGGATCGATGCGGTTCTGGTGGCGTGCGATTTGCGCGACCGGGCGCAGAGTATGATTCGCACGTTATCGAAGGGCTATCGGCAACGGGTGGGGCTTGCGGATTGCCTCTTGCATGAGCCACCGTGCCTGATTCTGGATGAACCGACGATTGGACTTGATCCGAATCAGATCCGGCAGGTGCGTACGCTGATCCAATCCTTGGCGGAGACGCACACGATTTTGCTTTCGACACATATTTTATCGGAGGCTGAATTGTTGTGCGACCGTGTGTTGATCATGAATAACGGGTGCATTATTGCCGCGGATACGCCGATGGCGCTGGCCGGATTGCGTAAAGGTGGGGAGCAGATTGTGGCGGAGATTGCAGGGCCGGTCGATGACGTGGAGGCGGCTGTGGAGCAGTTGGCCGGGGTACGGGATGTGCAATGCACGCAGCAATCTGAGGGCTGGGTACGGGTTCGGTTGCTGGGGCCCGGACAGGGAAAGGGTCGGACGCAGTTATTTCGCCTGGCCTGTATGCAGGGCTGGGAACTGCGCGAGCTGCACGCGGAACAGCAACATTTGGAGGATGTGTTTGCCGCACTTACGGAAGGTGCAGGGGAGGTTGAGCATGCGTAAGTTCATGGCGTTGTTCCGCCGGGAATTGGCATCGGTATTTTGGTCGCCGCTGGGCTACGTTACGGTGGCGGTCTTTATGAGTGCAACGGGTTGGACGTTCCTGCAGGCGGTACAAGCGCAGGTGGGCGGGAGTTTGCAGCTCGAAGCGCTGCTTGCAATCTCGATTCTGGTGTGGCTGCCGGTGTTGATTACGGTGATTTGCATGCGACTGTTTGCCGAGGAGAAGCGCTCGGGTACGATTGAAACGCTTTTGACGACGTCTGTGGGAGATGGCACGGTGGTGCTGGCAAAATATTGCGGTGCGATGTTCTTTGTGCTGGTTGGTTTGGGTGGGGCTATGGCGAGTTTGCCGATGCTGGTGTATCTGGCACCGAATATCGAAGCCGTGGATGTGGCGGCGCTTTTGGGTGGGGGCGCTATGTTGGTGTTGGTTGCGATGTGCTGTACGGCGATCGGGGTGCTGGTGTCGTTGCTGACGCGCAACCAGATTGTAGCGGCAATTTGCTGTTTCTGGGCGATCTGTGTTCCATTGATGGTGAAGCCCCTGTTGGCGACGGTGCCGTTTGTGCGGCAGGAAGTGCTGGATCGTTTGTCGGTGGAGCAGCATGTGTTGCAATATACGGGGGGCATTCTGCAAGTCCCGCCGGTGGTGCTGTATCTGACGGTTACGGTCTTGATGCTGTTTACGGCTGTGCGGGTGTTGGAGTCGCGACGCTGGATTTGAGGTAGGAAGATGGCCCGATCAAAATATGAAAGAGTATCACTGCGGGAGCGCATACGTCGGCGTCTGGTGACGGGCGCGAATGTGGGCTTGGCGGTGCTGCTGGCTACGCTGGCGGTGGTGTTGGTGAATGCCTTGGCGTGGCGCCTGCCGCATAGCTGGGAGTTGGATGTGCATGCGCGGCACCGGTTGTCGGAAAAAACGCGGGTGATGTTGGCCGGGCTCGAGGGGCAGGTCGAAATTATCGCTATTTTTGACCCGGATAACCGGCTGTTTGATGATGTGCGCGCGTTGTTGATGGAGTATCAGCATGCGGCGCAGTCGATCCGTGGGCTTGATCTGCAACTGGAGTGGGTCAACCCCAACCGGGACATTGCGCGAACGCATCGTTTGGCCAGCCAGTACGCGTTGGATGCGGGCAATCAAGTGGTGTTTCGCAGTGGTGAAAATTACCGTATCCTGAATGTCGGGGAACTCACCCGGTATGAATATGAATTAACGGAATCGGGGATAGCACGGCGGATGGTGGGCTTTCTAGGCGAGCAGGCCTTTTCCTCGGCGATCCTGGCGGTTGTGTTGCGCAAGGCCCCCGTGGTGTATTTTTTGACGGGGCATGGGGAACGCGATATCGATGATTTCAGCCCTACGCGCGGGTATTCAGCGCTGGCCCGTGCGATCAGCCGGGATCATTTTGATGTACGCCGGTTTTCGGCAGCAGGGCAGGCTGGTATTCCGGCGGATTGTGATGTGTTGGTGATTGCGGGCCCGCGCCAGCGTCTGGCGGATGAGGAGTTGCGCTGGATTTCGGATTATTTGACGTATCGCCACGGCCGGGTGTTGTTGCTGTTGGATGCGGGGGCCGATGTGGGATTGCGGCCTTTGCTGGAACGCTGGCAGATGTACCCGGCGGAAGGGTATGTGACGGGAATGCAAATTCCGGGGTGGGGACTGGTGGTGCATTCCTATGGGGATCACCCCATCACGCGGCCGCTGCGGAATGTGACCACGGCATTTGTGACCCCGCGCCCGTTGATCCCGCTGCGCCCCAACCCCTCCACTGGAGGGATGGCGGATACTACGGCAGAGGACCAGATTCGTGTGACGGCATTGGCAGGGGCAGGTGCGGAGGGATGGATCGAAACCGATGCTTCCCAGTACCCGGCGGTATATGACGAGGAGACGGACCAGCGCGGGCCGGTACCGGTTGCCATGGCAGCCGAGCTCGGGCCGATCAGCCCGGATGCGCAGTTGCAGCCCACACGGCTGGTCGTGATCGGCGATTCCCAGTTTGTTTCGAATGCGGCTCTCAGTAGTGGTATGGGCGGAAACGTGAGCTTCTTCATGTCGGCCCTCAACTGGCTGGCCGATCGAGACTCGTTGCTGGCAATTGAGCCTAATGTGCCATTTGTGTTGCAGCCGGGATTGACGCGCCAGCAGTGGCGCATGCTCTCCGGGCTCGTGATTTTTGGCCTGCCGGGGCTCGTGGGGTTGTTTGGCGCATTTGTCGGGTTTCAGCGTAAAAGGTAGCAGCGGGAGTTTCAGCTATGAAAATCAAAACCACGCTGTGGCTAGCGATCACGGTCATGTTTCTGGTGAGCGTGCTCTACGTTCTGGATCATCGGTCGGCCCCACCGGAAATGGTGTTGGGGCACACGCGGGTCTTTGATATTACAACGGAGCCGATTACCTTGCTGGGGCTCGAGCGTAATGGGGAGCGTATCGAGGCTGTCTACAGAGATGGGCAGTGGTTTTTGCAGTCCCCCGTGCGCGCACGGGCAAGCCATTTGTTGTTGCAGCAGTTGGCAGCCACAGCGGAGCGGCTACGGAGTCTTGACACGATCACGGTAGAGCAGCGTGCGTTGCGCAATCTCACGCTGTCGGATTATGGCCTGGATCCGGCGGCGGGCGTGTTTTATCTGGAGGCGGGCGGTCGGCGTGAGACATTGCGTGTAGGCAGTCGGATACCTTTTGGTGGCGGTGTGTATGGATATCGCCCTGAAACGGATGCAGTGATCGTGCTTCCGGAGGATGTTCTTTCGTTGTTAGCGCCGACGCAGGATGATTTACGGGATCGGGCGTTGTTTTCGGGTTCCCAGCGTCGTGTAACGCGCGTTGATCTGCACCGTCGTGAAGTGGGCTTTCTGCAGTTGATTCGTCGTGGGGGCAGTTGGTTTGTGCAGCAGCCGTTGGAATGGCCGGCCGACCCTGGGATGGTACAGCAATTGTTGGATGCCCTGTATGTATTGCAAGTACAACGTTTTGTCTGGGATGCCCCGGCAGATACCAATGATGATCTCCTAAGTCCGGCCTTTCGTTCGCAAGTGGAAGAGGCGAGTCTAGCCCCGGATCAGGCGCGGGCCCGCATTACGGTATGGGTGGAGGGCAGCAATACGGGAGAAGAGCTATTTCTCGGGAGCATGGATGAGATGACGCCCGGCCAACAGTATGCCCGCAGAGGCGGGGTGCCATCGGTGTTTACGGTGCCGGAAATGCTTGGCGAGATTGCTGCGCGACAAGTTGATCATTTTCGTGATCGGCGTGTGCTGCCCTCGCGCTGGGAGGATGTAACGTATTTCGGGCTTGTGCACGGTGACCGCCGTTTGCAGCTTGCGCGTGGCGAGGGGGGGGACTGGCAGATGGTGGCCCCGATTCGTTCGCCCGTGCGTGATGATGCGGTACAACAGGTGTTTCGGTCGCTGGCGGCCCTGCGCATTGCGTCCTTTGCGCCTGTTGCGTTGCCTGCATCGGTGGGAGAGGCCCGACGTGTCGTTGCCGGTCTGCCGGACCAGTCGCCAGAGGAGCGTGCCGCGAATGCAGTAGAGCTGTTTCCTGTT
>SLBU01000179.1 GCA_007126175.1 Kiritimatiellia bacterium | reverse complement strand
GGGCCGCAGCAGATTCTCCATGAAATCAACCTGACGTGCTACGCTTGGGAACGGGCCGCCCCAGCTTTCGGAGTACCTCCTGCAAATCGGCCCAGACAGGCTTTTTCATTGCCGAATTGCGCAGCAAATAGGCGGGATGATACGTTGGCATCAGAGGAATGCCCTCGAACGTTAGCCAATGGCCGCGGAGATCACTGATTTTTTGTGACACCGATTCGGGCACGAGCCCCTCGACGGCCGTAGCACCCATCGCCACGATAACCTTGGGCTGCAAAATCTTCACTTGTTGTCGTAAGTATGGCAGGCAAGCATCCATCTCCTCGCGCAAGGGCTTACGGTTCGCGGGAGGGCGACATTTGTTGACGTTTGCAATGAATACATCCTCACGGGTAAAGCCCATGGCTTCAATCATCTTGGTCAAAAGCTGCCCTGCCCTCCCCACAAACGCCAGGCCCTGCGCATCTTCATCGGCGCCCGGTGCTTCGCCAACAAACAAGATATCCGGGTTCGGATTTCCCTGGCCCGGCACCCCATTCGTGCGATCCGCATGCAGCGGGCACAATGTACAACTTCTGACCGCAGCCGCAATCGCGGCCAGTTTGGCGGCACGCATCTCGTCTTTCATATCTTTTCCCTTATCCGCCATAGGGGATGTGGCGGTAGTTGCGGGTGGCAAGGTTGAGGATGCTCCTGAGACGACCGAAGGCTTTTCCGCATTTTGCTCAGCCGGAATGCTTGCAGCATGTTGCGCCACCGCGGCAGCGGTGGCCGGAGATCCTGATGTGCGCGTCGAAGACACTACCAGTTCATCCAGTATCGCCCGTGATACCTCCGCCGAGGTCTCGCCCTCTTCCAGCTTCCACGCCACGTATTCGGCTGTATCCGTCAATATTTCCTGTAATGTAGGCAAAACTATCTCCGTCGGGGTCTACGCCTGCGACGCCTGCGCTTGGGCTGTGGCTCCATACTATTAGAGCGTTTGCGTTCCTGGTGTGCCAGATGCATCTGGGCACCTTTGACGTACATCGGACCGAAGATGGCATAGAACAGGCCAAGGATGAGCATCGAAACGGCTACCCACAAGGAATATTCCTTGGGCAAGAGGACAAACAGAAAAACGAGAATGACGCAAGGGATAAACACGGCCGCCCTTTTGGTTGGTTTTGGATAGCGAAAATTGGAAACCTGCAAGCTGATAAAGACCAAAATGCCTACGAGGAAAAGTGTGGCAAACCAACCATGCTGGAGCGAGAAGGGATCCGTCCCCATCGTGTCACTAGGTGGGATCTGGCTAATAAAGACGAACAAGGCAACCCATCCGGCATTCGCCGTTATGGGCAACCCGCCATAGCCCCCTTGTCCCCGCAAGGGGTCAGCCACTTTGAACCTCGCCAGCCGAACAACACCAGAAAGTGCGACGGCCGACGGTAGCAAGACCCGAATCCAATCAGGGGTTCCGATTTTCATGGATACGGCAAAAATCAGAATGGCGGGGGCGATGCCGAAGGCCGTCATATCGACATAGGTGTCCAATTCCGCACCAAAGTCACTGGTACCTTTGAGCCATCGCGCAAGGTTGCCATCAATGCCGTCGAGGATCATGGCCAGCATGATCAAGCGGGCCGCCATGCGAAACTCCCCACCGGTCGCTCCCGATTGAAATCCTAGCACCACGAACACAATACTTAAAAAACCGGCCAGCATTGCCCCCAGCGTGACCACGGTCGGGAGAACCTGCCGCCAATTCAGAAATACGCGCATACGAGATTTTTGCGTAGCATTCAGCATATCAGCGATACCTCCCGATTACGCTCTCGCCCGCGCGAACCTTCTCCCCTTCTTGCACCAATAGCTCGATATCGCTGGCTGGAAAATACATATCGAGACGCGACCCGAATTTCATCATGCCGAAATCATCACCGGCATGTACTGGCGTTGGGGTTTTGGGATCGAGCCAATATACCACTCTGCGGCAGACGGGGCCGACAATCTGGTTCACCAAGCAAATAGTCTTCTCATTGGAAATAAGAATGGAATTGTGCTGGTTTACATCCGAGGACTTTTCCTCGAAGGTAAAGAGGTGCTTTCCGGGGAAATAGCCGAGAAAGCATGATGCTCCACTGATGGGAACACGATTCACATGCACATCAAAAAGGCTCAGGAAAATACTGATCCGCATCACGGCTTCCGTGCGTAACCGGCCGAGATCCTCTGGATTCAACCCAGCCAGCATACTGATTGATTGGAATTCTTCCGGTTCGAACGTTTTGATCGCGGCGATCACCCCATCGGCAGCCGCCAAGATGGCCTGCTCATCAGCTGGGGGCCGGCGCGGTGGATCCCGGAAAAACCAGAGCAAGTATAGGCAGCTCATGGCGAAGAGTGCAACGGCGACACCGAATGCAATCGCCAACGGACACCCGAAACTTTTCAGGATACCGAAGAACACAAACCACCCCAATAGGGCAACAACGATAAATGGCACAATTTCTTTTCGAATACGCATAGTAACGGATCCTCCTTTGTGCGAAGCATGATGCAAGCGCAGGCGTGCTGCTGTCAAGCACGTCCGCTAACAACTTGCAAACCGATCCGTTTGGTTCATCGCGCCTTGCTATACCAACCTGGTGCTATTGCCCTGTGAGAGCTTTCTGAACGGCTTTCGGTGACATCTGACGCACTTTACACAGCTTGTCACGTGTCGCGGTTCGCAGGTTAAGCTGGCCCGCATTGGCACTTTCCCAAAGTCCGACAGCGTTTGGGGATACGCCGCAGAGTTTGGCCATCTGCGATCGATTGATCCCCAGCCGCTTGCGCATGCCCTTGATTCCTTTGCTCGTAAACCACACACGCTTGCCCTCGGGCTTATCCCTGCGCACTGCCTTGGGTTCCGCAGGTGGCTTAGCCGCCGACTTCCCGATTTGCTTCTTGAGGTCCGCCACCTCCCGTTTGAGATTGCGAATCGTCTTGACCTGCGTGCTTAGCAATCGGCTGGCCTCGCGTTTCGAGATCCGTGCAATTTCCTCTTTCAGAACTTTTCCAATGTCAGGCATATTTTCACTCCCTTCTGTTGTTTCATCCTAATTTATACACACTGTGCGAGACAATTCCAGCATGAATTGCTGTTCATGCGCCAGATCACAGAGGCAAGGGGGCAAGGGGACACACAATCTGAGAAGATTATGAGGCGTTCTATTGGAGGCCGCGATGCCCAAACCTTCACGTTCCTGATGACCATGAGATGATGCGCGAAGGCTTCAAAGCCCCGTTAGGCGAAGCATGGCGGAGAGGGGGGGATTCGAACCCCCGGTACCGCTTAACGCAGTACGGCGGTTTAGCAAACCGCTGCTTTAAACCACTCAGCCACCTCTCCTGCATGCAGATTCGAATGGTTTGGAAGATAGCCGCTTTTGACAGGAAAAACAAGTAGAAAGCAATCGGATCTGCATTATTGCCGCAAGGCATTCATTTTTGCACGGTGGGTGGTGCCGTATGCGAGGGATTCCTCCTAGCCCAGAAACAGCTCAACGACCGGAATCTCGACCTCCGGCTGCACGACTGGCAACAGGAGCGTGAGATCCTCTGCATGGCCAGCCTCAGATAGATTCGAGTGCTCTTGCTTGCCAGGTTCGCGGAACCTTACTTCGCTGGCATCATGCAGGAATTGCGCATATTTGATCTTGTCCGCCATCCCCAGCAAATGAATCGCCTGGAAGGGCCAGGCCAGGATATGCAAGTAGAGGCGGTTGGTTTCCGCATTGTAGGTGTAGCGACAATCCGGTGGCGCGACCATTCCCTCTGGTGCAGCACCGCAATTGTAGATCGAACGACTGTTGTAGTGCATCCACGCACCAATGCCCTCCAGACGAGCCTTGGCACGATAATCGATTTCGCCGCGCCCCGTTGGCCCGACATTCATCAGCATGTTGCCGCCCTTGCTGACACCATCGATGAGCATCCACAAAATCTGATTGACGGATTTCCAGGTCATCTCATCGCGATGATAGCCCCACGATCCTGATAGGGTTTGGCAGGCCTCCCAGACAGCGGGCGTTCCATCTGCATTCTTCATTCCCTCTTTGGGTTGAAACTGTTCGGGTGTCACAAAATCCCCGGACCCTACCAGATCCAAGCGGTTGTTCACCATGATATCCGGCTGCAACTCACGGATCATTTTGATCAGCTTCTCGGACTCCCAATCCTCTTTGCCTTTGCCATCTTCTCCCGGATACGAGAAATCAAACCAGAGAATATCAATTTTCCCAAAATTCGTAAGCAACTCACGCACCTGGTTGCGCATATATTCGGCATATACCTTCATATCGCGGTCTTTGGTAGCCTCGCGAAATGCCTGATCATCGCGCTGCGGGTGATACTTATCGACAGGGAATTCGGGATGATGCCAGTCAATAATCGAATAATAGAATCCGACCTTGATGCCTTCGGCCCGGAATGCGTCGACCATCTCCCTGAGTAGATCACGACCAATGCTCGTATTGGTTGCTTTGTAATCGGTATAGGCGGAATCCCAGAGGCAGAATCCTTCATGATGTTTCGTGGTAATGACAAAGTACTTCATGCCGGCAGCTTTGGCGAGGCGTGCCCAATCCTTGGGATCATATAAATCAGGATGGAAGGTTTCAAAGTATTTCTGATAGGTTTCGTCGGGGATACGCTCCCAATTCTTGACCCATTCGTGTCGGGCAGCCTGCGTATACAAGCCCCAGTGAATGAACATTCCAAAACGATCTTTCACAAACCACGCTGTATCACCACGCCCATAAGGAGAATCTTCCATTGCTACTACCTTTCCTGATCGAGTTGATTATTTTTCCACGCCGCGGATTTAAGCACGGCGTGGAAGCAAAGACAACCCCATTACAAAATTCTACGGATAGACT
Source organism: Kiritimatiellia bacterium (assembly GCA_007126175.1). Classification (GTDB taxonomy): domain Bacteria; phylum Verrucomicrobiota; class Kiritimatiellia; order UBA8416; family UBA8416; genus T3Sed10-140. The sequence continues at coordinate 714 of SLBU01000179.1, read as the reverse complement.
ATGAAACCATCACGGAGGCACATTGCCTCTTTCTGGGTGCCAGCGCAAGTTCGAAGCAACTGCGCAGCGTTTCGTTTTGGATTCATCACAGAATTGTGTTATGCATGTCGGCATTCAAGGATACAGAGGATGTTTTTTTTTACGATGGCACACTATGAGCGATTCGACACAACCACTCGATGATGAGAAGTATATGCAGATGGCACTGCGCGAAGCGCATCGCGCAGCCGAGGCCGGCGAAGTACCGACTGGCTGTGTCATTGTTCACGTACCGCGCGACGGTGAGCGTCCGAGCGTCATTGCCCGGGCCCATAATCAGGTTGAAACGCTCAAGGACCCTACCGCGCATGCTGAAATGATTGCCATTACGCAGGCGGCGTCCGCATTGGGGGACTGGCGCCTGACGAACACGACCCTGTATGTAACCAAAGAACCCTGTGCCATGTGTGCTGGCGCTATTGTCCTGGCACGCATTCCACGCTTGGTCTTCGGGGTCTCGGACCCCAAACGCGGGGGGGCCGTCTCGGTATTCAATATTGTCCAGCATCCCGATTTGATACACCGCTGTGAGGTCACCGCCGGCGTGCAGGCTGGTGCCAGTCTGGAACTGCTCCAAGCGTTCTTCCAGCAACGGCGACAGAGCCATGTGGTTGGGAAGCAGGCATCATGAAACTACCCCGGCGCAAAATGTGGCGCGCGCACTTGTGGGTACTC
>SLBU01000136.1 GCA_007126175.1 Kiritimatiellia bacterium | reverse complement strand
TCAGGAACGTTGCCTCCTGCAAGCTGCCTTTCGGAAGGCCTAAAACAATCTTTGTCACGGTTCTCTCTCCCTGTTCATGCCAATAGGGCCATGAACGTTGCATTCAATCTTTGATGGAATCGCCATCGTGCTACAGCGGCACCCTTATGTTGCTCCTGTAAACGGGAAGCGCGCATTATAGGGGGAACCGGGCTCGGGTCAAAGCAAAAAAGAAAAATATCCAAATAACCGCCCCGGGGCATTTGTGCGGCCAGGATAATGCGGTGGCGAAGCCTGGGTCTGCAGTCTTTCCCTGAAGGTACTGCCTAGCCAAGCAAAAAGGGCGTTCTGGCCGGAACCAGAACGCCCTTGTGGGAATCGGGAACGCTCCCGCTTACATGCCCGCGAGCTTCGTGAGCATCTCGAATTTCTCGGAGACGAATTTGTCCGCCTTGTCGAGAAGGTACTTGGCATTTTCCGGTTTGCTCTTGGTGAGAATCCGGAAGCGGTTTTCCTTGAGGGCGAAGTCACTGAACTTCTGGGTTGGTGCCTTGGAATCGAGCGTCAGTGGGTTTTTGCCTTCTTGCTTGAGCATCGGGTTGTAGCGATACAGGGGGAAGTGACCGGAGGTCACGGCATCCTTCTGATTTTCTAGACCGTAGGTCATGTCGATGCCCTGTGCAATACAATGCGAGTAGGCAATGATGATGGAAGGTCCATCATACGCTTCGGCCTCGGTAAAGGCCTTGATCACCTGATTCGGGTTGGCCCCCATGGAAACCTGGGCAACGTAGATGTTACCGTAGGTCATGGAGATCATACCCAGATCCTTCTTGTTGGCCGGTTTGCCGGAAGCGGCAAACTTGGCCACAGCACCCATCGGGGTAGCCTTGGAGGCCTGACCACCGGTGTTGGAGTATACTTCCGTGTCGAGCACGAGGACGTTGATATTGCGTCCCGAGGCCAGCACGTGGTCCAGACCGCCGTAACCGATGTCGTAGGCCCAGCCATCGCCGCCCAGGATCCAGACTGATTTCTTCACAAGATAATCCGCGACCGACAAGAGCTGCGCGCATTCTGCGCAATCCTTGCATTTCGCCAGCATCTTCTTGAGTTCCGCCACGCGATCACGCTGTTCTTCAATGCCGGCTTGGGTGGACTGATCGGCCGTGCTGATGGCCTCGAGCAGCTCGGGTTTGGTGTGCTTGCACTTGCAGGCACCACTTTTCAGGCGCTCGATCAACTCCAGCCCATAGCCATGGAATTTTTCGACGGCGAGTCGCATCCCGAATCCGAATTCGGCATTGTCCTCGAAGAGCGAGTTAGACCATGCCGGTCCGCGTCCATCGGCGCGCGTAGCATACGGCGTGGTAGGCAGGTTGCCTCCATAAATCGAGGAGCAACCGGTGGCGTTGGCAATCATCAATCGGTCACCATAGAGCTGGCTGAGGAGTTTGACGTATGCCGTTTCCCCACAGCCTGTGCAGGCCCCCGAGAACTCAAACAGCGCCTGGCAGAACTGGCTTCCCTTGATCGTGTCGCGCTTGAAGAGCGCGGTATCCGTTTCCGGTACGCTGAGGAAAAATTCCCAGTTGGCACTTTCCTGTTCGCGGATCGGGAGTTGTTCGGTCATCATGATCGCCTTCACACCCGTGGGCTCCTTGGTCTCTGGATCGCGCTCGATCGCCGGGCAGCGCTGTACGCAGGCCCCGCAACCAGTACAATCTTCCGGTGCCACCTGGATCGTATACTTCATGCCGGCAAATTCCTTGCCTTTGGCATCCACACTCTTGAACGTTTCCGGTGCCCCTTCGAGCGCTTCCGGGCCATACGCTTTCGTGCGGATGGATGCATGCGGGCAAACGAGCGAGCACTGTCCGCACTGGATGCACAATTCGGCATTCCACTGCGGGATTTCCGTGGCAATGTTGCGCTTCTCGAATTTCGTGGTGGCGGTGGGCCAGGTGCCATCGACGGGAATTGCGCTGACGGGCAGGCTGTCGCCGCGTTGCGCCATAATCTCAGCCGTCACATTCAGCACGAAATCGGGGGCATCCTTGCGTACCACGGGGGGCTTGCGGATCTTGCCGGCTGGTTTCGACGGCACGTCCACCTGCTGCATTTGGGCTACGGCCGCATCCACGGCATCGAAATTCATCTTCACAATATCGTCGCCCTTTTTGCCATAGGTCTTCTTGATGGCTTTCTTGAGCGCGGCAATTGCCTCATCCTGCGGCAGAACACCCGAGATGGCAAAGAAGCAGGTTTGCATGATCGTGTTGATGCGCGCCCCAAGCCCCAGGTCATGGGCCAGCTTGATGGCATCAATCACGTAGAATTTGATCTTTTTGTCGATGATCTGCTGCTCGATCTCATCCGGCATGTGCTGCCAGACTTCGTCGGCACCATACGGGCTGGCCAGCAGAAATACGGCACCCGGCTTGGCGTTGGCGAGCATTTCGTACTTTTCGAGAAAGGCGAAGTTGTGGCAAGCCACAAAGTCGGCTTTGGTGCAGAGGTACGGGCTGCGAATGAGTTCCGGACCGAAGCGCAAGTGCGAGACCGTCATGGCACCGGACTTCTTGGAGTCATACACGAAGTAGCCCTGCGCGTAATTGTCGGTTTCTTCCCCGATAATCTTGATCGAGTTCTTGTTGGCCCCCACCGTGCCATCGGCACCGAGACCGTAGAACATGCATTCGATGCGCTTGCCAGAATCCACGGTCCAGGTCGGATCGTATTCGATGTGCGAGTGGGTTACATCGTCAATAATGCCAACAGTGAAACGATTCTTGGGCTTGTCTTGTGCGAGGTTATCGAACACACCCTTGACCATGGCCGGAGTGAATTCCTTGGAGCCGAGACCGTAGCGCCCGCCGACGATCACGGGATACCCCTTGCCTGGGTAGGACCCATCCTCCATCATCTCGCCGATGGCCGTGCGCACATCACCATAAAGCGGCTCACCGAGAGAACCCGGCTCCTTGGTGCGATCCAGCACGGCAAGGCGCTTGACGCTTGCGGGCAGGGCTGTCACGAATGCTTTGGCGTCAAACGGACGATAGAGACGAATCTTCAATACGCCCACTTTTTCGCCCTTGGCAACAAGGTCTTCCACGGTTTCGTGAACCGTTTCGACGCCGGAGCCCATGATAATGATGACGTTTTCGGCTTCAGGATGCCCTTCGTAATCGAATAGGTGATACTGGCGCCCCGTGATTTTCGCGAAGCGATCCATGTATGCCTGCACAATGCCAGGCGTTTCATTGTAAAAGCTGTTGACCGTTTCACGGCCTTGGAAGTACACGTCCGGATTCTGGGCCGTACCGCGCATCGTCGGATGGTCCGGCGAGAGCGCACGCTGCCGATGGGCAATGACCAGATCATCATCGATCATCTGGCGGATGGCTTCCATGCTGACCGCATCAATTTTCTGTACTTCGTGCGAGCTGCGGAAACCATCAAAGAAGTGCAGGAAGGGCACGCGGGATTTCAGCGTGGAAGCATGGGCGATGGTCGCCATATCGCCAATCTCCTGCACGCTGTCCGATGCCAGCATGGCAAACCCCGTCTGGCGGATCGACATTACATCCGAGTGATCGCCAAAAATCGAGAGTCCCTGGCAGGCGAGCGAGCGCGCCGAGACATGGAACACAGTGGGGGTCAGTTCGCCCGCGATCTTGTACATGTTCGGAATCATCAGGAGCAGGCCCTGCGAGGCGGTAAAGGTGGAGGTGAGCGCACCCGAGGTCAGCGAACCGTGCACGGCCCCGGCGGCTCCCCCTTCGGATTGCATCTCAACGACATCCGGGATGGTGCCCCAGATGTTCTTTACGCCGGCGGCACTGAGTTCGTCGCAGGTTTCCCCCATGTTCGAGGACGGGGTGATCGGGTAGATGGCACAGACTTCACTACAGGCATGTGCCACGTTGGCCGCTGCTGTGTTACCGTCAATCATTACCATATTGCTGTTAGCCATGTGTTGCTCCTAACTGTTCGGCGAACCGCTATTCGCCACATTGTGTATCTTGCTTCAAAAGGGAGAAATCCGGCACCCCAACGGGATGACCGGATTTCTCTAGACTCGTATGAATGATGCAATCTGCCGACTATTGTAAAAATGTACGGACGGAATCAAGCTGTCCGGCGCTCCCGAGTACCTCGTTCTTGTGGGCAATGTACGTGGCATATTCCGCCATGAAAATCTTGCCGGCAGGACGCAAATCAAAATTTTCCGGGTCATCGCGGAAGCATTCGCGATGCACGCGGCACCAGACGAGGCGGCCATCGGTGTCGATATTGACTTTGGTTACGCCCATCTTGGATGCTTTCGTGATCTGTGCTTCATCGACGCCTTTGGCCCCTTTGAGTTGGCCGCCGGCGGCATTGATGCGTTCGACTTCGTCCTGTGGGACGGAGCTGGATCCGTGCATCACCAACGGAAAACGCGGCATCAAATTGGCAATTTCTTCAATCACGTTGAAGTGCAGGCCCTGTCCACCACTGAACTTATAAGCTCCGTGGCTGGTGCCGATTGCACAGGCAAGGCTGTCGCAACCGCTGCGCTTGACGAATTCCTCGACCTCTTTCGGGTCGGTCAGCTTGGCGTCGGCCTCGCTCACCGAAACGTGCTCTTCGACACCGCCGAGCATGCCCAGTTCGGCTTCCACCGAAATACCCTTGGCATGGGCGCGCTCAACCACGCGCTTGGTGATGGCGATGTTCTCGTCGAACGATTCATGGCTGGCATCGATCATGACGGAGCTGTAGAAGCCACTGTCGATGCAGTCGTAGCAGGTTTCCTCGTCGCCGTGATCCAGATGGACGGCGAAGATGGCATCCGGGAAGATTTCGTCGGCGGCGCGGATCATGGCTTCGAGCAGGCGTGTGTCCGTGTAGGCGCGGGCCCCCTTGGAAAGCTGGATGATGAAAGGTGCCTTGCTGTCCATATTGCCACGGAACAAGCCCATAATCTGCTCGGCATTGTTGATATTGTATGCACCAACGGCGTATTTGCCATAGGCATGTTCAAATAATTTGTTTGTGGAAACTATCATGGTCGCTTCTCCTGCTGTATTCAGTGATATGCCCATAACAGGATTTTCATCAGTAAAAACCCGTGTGGTGCGTTGTGTTTATTGTTAGTGCCCTGGGTGCTAGTTCAGAGCATGCGAAACAGTCGCGCCAACATATGCGCAATGAGGGTCTAAGTCAAATGCAAAACAGGTTTTACAATTAGCGTAACGCGTAGTGTGCCCTCGTGGGGCAGGGGGGCGATGGATTCGTAGTTACAGTAGTGCCGGAACGGGCAGCGGGGCGCATCCCGCAAAATACTGTTTGTAATGTTGTGAGATACCCTGTAGATTTTTTTACATTATTACGTGCAGTGTGTACATTAACGAGCCAAAGGGGGTCACCATGAGCGATACAGTACAATGTCCCGTGACAGGTAAAACCGCGAAAGCCAGTGCCGGCAGAGGAACATCCAATCAGGATTGGTGGCCGAGGCAGCTAAAGCTTGGGATTTTGCACCAGCATGCCCCCGTCTCGAATCCGATGGATCCTGATTTCAATTATGCCGAAGCGTTTCAAAAGCTCGACTATAAAGCCTTGAAGCAGGATTTGTATGCGTTGATGACGGATTCCCAGGATTGG
>SLBU01000026.1 GCA_007126175.1 Kiritimatiellia bacterium | reverse complement strand
TGCCACAAGAGCTACAAAACAAGCGAGAAAGAGATAACGCCGCATATTGCAATCATCTTTGGAAGCCTCAGTGCCCACTGCTTGGTCGCTCATGCCATCATCTCCTTTTTCATTATGATTCTCAATTATAAACCAATCACGTAGATTCTCGCGTAACTTATACACTTTAAACTGATACATCAAGTCATTTTCAAGGGATGTCTCAAGTAGCACGCCCGTAAGCCGTTTATCAACAGCGACGCGGCCAACAAACTGCTTTGGGTACCCTGGCCCGCGCCAAGGATAGAAAACCTATATACCCTGTAAAGGCAACCCCCTTTAATAGATGCGGGATGGAACCCCGTTAATGCCGTTCCTATAACATGTGATCGCGCAACGCCTGCTGGTTTGCCGTACGTTTTTTCTCGCCGCTTCTGATCATCTCCAGCAGCCCCGTAAACAGTTCACGAACATCTTCGGACTCCGCATCTTCGGCCAGATGCCGGTAGGTGTTTCTAAGCGCCGCATCCAGTTTATTGCCAAAGGCAAACAACTGATCCGGGTTTAGGCCTCCGCCGGTGCGCATATCGCGAATGATTTCATCAGCCGATTCTTCCGGCGCAAACTGCACCCAGGTATCGATAATTGCCGATGGTGCTTGCTGTCTATATCGATCCAGACAGTGTTGCATCGCCTGTTCATGCCGTTCCATCTGTCCAATCACCAGAGCTAGGGTGTTCGAATCGGATTCGTCCCGTAACTGCCGGTACAGCGTCTCGCAGTGCTGGTGAAAATCTCGTGCAAAATCCAGTATTTCCGAAATCTGTGTGAAGGTTTTCATACTCGTTTCCCCTGCGTTGTTTATTTTCCGTAGACGGCGATCTCGACCCAGCGGGTCGGTTCATTCCCGTAGCCGCCATTGGTGTAGACGCGTACATAACGCGCAGGCATACCGTCGCCTTGCGGTGTGCGTGCATCGACGATTTCACCCCACCAGCGTGCCGCGAACGTGGCATCGGGTCCTGCACCAAGGCCCGTGTTGTCTTGAAAATCGTTATTGAAAAGAATTCTTACATTATCCGTAAATTCTTCGTCGTCGGCAATTTTAACGATGATATCCTTATAAATAATGGGATTGCGGTAATAATGCCATAAAACCACACAGAAGATCTCTTTCTGCGCCCCCAAATCAATCTGCACCCACTGGGGGCCGGGATCAAATTCAACAAAATCACCATCGCCACTGGTTTTAACGCCGTCGGTGATCTGCCAAAGTTCGCCGGGGAAGGGCTCAAACTCCATACCTGTTGTGACCGGTTGGTTCAACGCAACATTTTCAACACCCGGCGGCACCATGAATTCTGGCCGGCGATCCTCCTCCTCGCGCAGATTGGGGGGGAGCTCAATATTGCGCGGATACCCTGGCGTTGCCCGCGTAACGGCGTCGAGTCCCAGATCAAGCGGTACGAGCTGCTGCCCACCAGCAAGAAATTGTGCGATGGCACGATTCAGGATGATTTCCAGTTCGTATGTCGTGTAGGAAGCGCCGGTGATGCCATCTACAACATTCGGTCCACTTTGGTCCGAACTGATGCGAATGCCGGTTACCCTCCCGGTTACGAGTGGGAGATCATCAAACTGTGAGAGCCATTCCCTTGTGCCGATGCGTCCACCCAATCCCGGGGTTTCGGATTGTTCATAAATGTTGAGTCCTACAATACGTTGTCCCGCTGGATCAACCGACAGAATGCCGCGAATGGGGCCGTAGCGTCCGCGCCCGCTGATTTCAACGCCATAGGCCACCAGTTGACCGTTTTGGCGGCCTTCATAGACTTCCATTTCGCCCTTCATGGCACGCGTTACGTTTGCGCGATATATTCGAATGATTTCATTTGGGTCTGTCGCACCCTCATCGATTCCGAGTGCCCGCACGATCGCATTGACTCGCGTGTAGGTTCGATTTGCCTCGATATGGGGTGCGAGCTGCCGATGGGTAAACGTGAGCAGAAGTGCAGCCAAGCAGCAAAGAATGATCGAAAAATAAAAAGTGTATAGGTCGCCTTTTTTCACGGTAAGATGGTTCCTTTCTCTTGTGGGGGGCTCTTGAGATTTGCCAGCGCGTCAAAAACGGGAGCAAAAAGGTTGCCGAGCAGAACCGCAGAGATCATCGCTTCGGAGAAGTTCGAGAAAGCGCGCAGCAGTACAGCGAGTAAACCGATCAAGATGCCATACATCCAAATCGCTTTTTTGCTGCGTGGCGTTGTTGCTGGGTCGCATGCCAGAATACAGGTACCAATCAAAAAACCATCCGCCGTCATCAATTGCAGTATGGAATCATAGGGGAAACTGCCTGTTCTGAGCAGTAGTATACTGGTAATGGTAGCGGAGAAGAAGATGCTGCCCCATATGTGTGCGTTATGCTTGCGGACAAACAGCATGGGGATACCCGCTAGAAAGATTACAAGGCTACCCGTGTACCAACCATGCACAGGAGCCATTCCAAACATGGAGCCAAAATAGTTGTTGTTGACGATCTGCGGGAAACTGAATAGCAACGCAGCTTTGGCAACGTAAACGGGATTGAATAATTGATATCCCGTTCCCCCAAACACTTCTTTACCGAACAGGGCACCGAAGGCAGCCCCGAGCGCCACCATCCAAAGCGGCACTGCCGGAGGCAGAAGTAATGCGAGCCATGCAGCAAAGACAAAGCTGCCACCTCCGTGGATCGTACGCCCCCTTGCCTTGGAAAATGAAATTTCAACTGCGATGCCAGCCAAAGCGGCAGTTACAAACATGGCCCACACGCGTGCGCCGAAGAACATGGTTGCCAGAAGAAGGCAGGGCAGCGCAGCAATGCCAGCAGCAGCCAAGTACCGGCTCATCTCCTTAGCGTCGGCAAGTCCGGAACCGGAAGTTGCGCACGTTGGATTTCCTGTAATACACTCTTGCAAATAGGTTTTCATACTTATCTTTCTTGCTTAAAATTCATCGTAGAAGATACGGTCCTTCGTGAAGCTTTTCGATTGCAGCACGCGGGAAACCGCCTCAATCATCACAGGGGGCCCGCATAAGAAGGCTTGCCTTCCCGGCTTGTCCTTTACGAGCTTCTCCACTAGTTCGTGGATGTGGCCGCGTTCGCCCTCCCATTCCGGTGATGCGCCTGGATCGGAGAGTGCATAATGTATCTCAAAGTGTGACATTTTCTTTTTCAATTCTGAAAATTCTTCCTGATACATGATGTCGTCGGCTGTGGCTGCCCCGAGGAAGAGTGTGCAAGGTTTCTTCGGTTGCGTGATTTGCAAATGACGGATGATCGAATGCATCGGTGCAATGCCGCAACCACCACCTACGCAGATGAGTTCCGTCTTCTTGTCCTCGTCCAACTCAAAGTCGCCATATGGACCTGTAAGCGTGATTTCGTCCCCAACCTCGACACGATGCAAGTAGGTTGACCCTACACCACCCGGTATCAAGCGTACAACCAGTTCAATGGTATTGTCATTGGCTGGCGGCGAACTGATGGAGTAGGCTCTGAAAATGCGTTCCCCTTTTCCTGGCACGAGGACTTGAACGTACTGTCCGGGTGTGAATTCCATTGTAGCAGGTTCTGATAGTTTGATTTCGAGTTCGCGCGTATCGTGCGTGAGCTTTCGCACCCGGCTAACACGTGCCCGAAACTCCTTGATCTTCAAAAGGGATTCCTCCACGTGGATTTGGATATCCTGCTTGATTTTGACTTGGCAGGCCAAGCGAACACCACGTTGCAATTCACTTTCATTCAAAAAAGGAATTTCCGTTGGAAAAACGGTCCCCCCGCCCGAAACGACTTCGACTTTGCAGTATCCGCAGGTGCCCTGTCCGCCGCAAGCGGAGGGGATGAAAATACTTTGGTCATACAGCGTTTCTAGTAGTTTCCCGCCACCTTCGACAATAATGGGTTCACGCTCGTTAATCTTCACCGAACAGGGGCCATAATTGGCTAAACGACGACCGGCTAAGGCCAACAGAGCTGAGAGAACGCCGCCTAATATTCCAAGAACTACGATTGCTTCGATGTAGACACTCATTGCTGCACCATTCCGGTAAATCCCATAAATGCCATGGCCATAAGGCCCGTGATGATCATCGTTATGCCAAGTCCGCGTAGCGGTGCGGGCACATCTGCTGCTTCCAGCTTGGAGCGCAAGCCTGCCATCAGGCAGATTGCCAGCAGGAAACCAAGGCCGGAGCCCAGCGCGTATATTGTGCTTTGGATCAAGCTGATGTCCATGTCCGGCTCGATCATGAATAGATTAACGCCGAGGATGGCACAGTTAACCGTGATCAATGGCAGGTAAATGCCCAGCGCGTTGTAAAGTCTGGAGCTGAAACGCTCGATAACCATTTCAACGAGCTGCACAAACGCGGCAATCGTTGCAATGAAGATGATGAATGTGAGGTAGGTAAGGTCTGTTTGCAGTAGGGGTGCACCTTCTACAAGAACGCCAAAATAGATCGCGTAGTTGATCAAGGCCGTACAGACCGTCACAAACACGACGGCTAGCCCCATATACCAGGCATTACGCATACTGCGTGAAATGGCAATAAACGAACACATGCCCAAAAAGCGTGTGAGTAATATATTATTCGTGATGACTGCGGCGAGAAAAACAACAGCCAAACCACCGATGATCGATCCGTCCATGATTACACTCCTCCTTGCCCATTCGAGCCGACTGATGAGGCGCAGCAACCACCTGCAGCCTCGGCATTGCCGGAAATGGCTTTTACGATCCAGGCGACAGCGCCTAGCGCAAAAAAGGCACCGGGAGCGCTCGCGAGCAGCATGACGGGCATATACCCCTCTGGCATGACGGGATATCCTAACAATGTGCCTCTTCCCAGCGATTCGCGAATCACCGCAATGCCTAGCAGCACAACGGCGTATCCGAGTGCGCTACCAAAGCCATCCAGCAAAGATGCCAGTGGGCGGTTGCGAATGGCGAAAGCCTCCGTACGCCCGAGAATCAGGCAATTCGTTATGATAAGCCCGACATACGGTCCGAGCGAACGGCTCATTTCGAAGTGATAGGCTTGCAGATAGAGATGCACTATAATCACGAGCGTTGAGACGATCAACATCTGCGCAATCAACCGGACCTGGTGAGGGATCAGGTTTCTCATCAGAGAAACCAGCAGGCAACTCATCGAGGCCACAAACAGTAGACTCGCGCCCATCACCAGTGTCGTCGAGACAAATCCGGTCACCGCCAGGGCGGAACAGATTCCCAGCGCATGCCGGAGAACCGGGTTTTCGGATCCGATCCCGTCCTTCACTGGCTGTACCCATTCTTTGGTTCCGCAACCGGAACATGCATTCTTGATTCCCATATGAACTCTTTCCCCTTTAAATCTTGTAGTCAGCCTCTGTGAATTGAAGTTTTTCGTTGGATCCGACTGCCTTGATCACATTGAGTACGGGGACAGCCATCGAGTACGCCAAATCCGGTGGACACGTCAAGTGCGCCGGATTGTTGGCGCGTACGGCTTCGAAGAAGTTTTCCAGATGGCGTTGGTGAATCGTTTTCTGGTCAATGGCTTGCATGACTGCTGCGCCCTCGGCATTTCGGGCTGCAATTGCGGCCCCCAAGGGGATGACCGACATTCCGCCGCGCTGCGTGCGCTCTACTTGCGCGAGCCAATCAGGGATTTCATAATCTCCTTCCGGGACATAGTAGGATTGCTGCAAGCTTTCCGAAATGACCAAGGTTCCTTTGTCACCTTTGAAGCGCTCGAAGTAGTTTCCGAACCCGTTGGTGTTGATCACCTGGTAAAACATCCGAGCTGATCCTTTAGCAGTCTGATACTCGTACATCGCCATGACATCTTCATACCATTCGCGGTCGGGGAAGTAATCGGATCCGCCCATGGCCGTGAGCATCGTCGGGTTCGCCCCTAGAAACCAGCTGAAAACACTGATCTGATGGCTACCCAAGTCGGCAATGGGGCCGGATGAATAGCGGCGGAACCAACGCCAGTTCCTAAAATGATCCATGGAATCAAATCCAAAGCGCTGCAGGGTTTCATCCGGAATGACAAATCGTTCGGGCCACGTGAGACGAGGTTGTACACTCCGATTCCATTGGCCATAGCAGGCTGTTACACGACCGCAGATCTCGTCTTTCTGCACCATTTGCAAGGCTTGCTGGTAAACCGGGTTACTGCGTCGTTGGTGTCCGATCTGGCAGAGGCGGCCTGATTCGCGAGCTGCCAGCACCATCGTGCGGGCGGACTCGAGCGAGTCGGCCATTTCCTTTTCGCAATAGACATGCAGTCCAGCTTGTAGGCAGGCAATCGTATGTTCGGCATGCACGAAATCAGGCGAGGCAACAATGACCGCATTCAGGTCTTTTTCCTTTTCGAGCATTTCGCGATAATCCTCATAGATTTCAACCTGTTGGCCAGCCCGCCGAAGTGTGTTTCCTGCATATCGTTGGGCGAATGGCCAAATGTCGCAAATAGCCTTGAAGCGCACGCCCGGGATGTTGATGCAGTCGTTAAGCAATACGCGTCCTTGGACGCCGCTGCCAATCATCGCCACAACAATTTCATCTTTGCTTGCGCCGGCCGTCTGCCCAAAGGCCGTCCCACCCATTGCGGCCATTCCTGCTGCACCCGCCGCCACACTTGTCATAAATTCACGCCTGCTCATCTCCATATGACACCTCCTCTTTATGTTTACCGAATTAACGCGTCCCAAATATCGTTTCGAATCCACAATGCCAGAATCACCCCCGGCCGTAAACCCGCCAAGGTGGCGGTATGCGTCTGCCGTAAGAACGCCTCCTCCTTCGCCGATTGCGGCATGTCGAGCACAATCACCGGGGCACGTTGCGTTTCCGGAAGCGTCTGCCAATAACCGACATACTCCCGATCCCGAAAATACCATGGCAACGGCCAATATTCCTGCGCCGCTACCTGAACCCATTGCATCTCCTGCTCAGGAACGAGCAGCAACGCCTGCTGAACGCGCTCGGCGAGTCTGACGGCATCCGGGCTGGTGTGCGCATAACAATACGGAACCCGCGCATCCGCCGCAAAGCGAAAAGCGGCACGGTAGGCCTGTACCGCCAACTGTGTCGTCCCCGCCAATACCGCCAGTACCAGAAATCCCTTCCGCCAGATCGACTGCGGCAGTGCCGTTAACAAGGCGGCACCCACCCCGGCCAGCAACGCGATGATTTGCATCGGCCCAAGCATCAACCACGGAGTTTTATAGGGAATGATGCTATAAATGACAAGCAGAAATAACGCATATGCAGCCAACAGCAGCGGAACCGTACCCAACCGCGACGATTTCCGGAAGGATAATCCAAGGCCTACACACGCCAGACCCAATAAAAGCGCTTCCGACCAAACAAATCCGCCCGACCGGCTCCAGGCAATCCATTGCAAATGCGTAAACCATGGTTTTTCATGCCCCTGCCCCGTCGCCCGATCCGCAAAATAGAAATATGTTTGCACGCTTTCCACCGCGCCTTGAATATTCGAAAAGAAGGATGTATGAAAGGCGACCGAGACTGCTATTGCCACGCCGCCACCCGCTGCCAGCAATTTCCAGGGTATCGCAGCCCATGCCATTCGCAGCGCACGCCCTTCTCGCCATTGCGAATACGCGGAAGCAAGTAACCACGCGGCAGCCAGCGCGGCGAACATCAGAACGACCGTCACCTTGGTTGCATGCGCCAGCCCGGCGAAAGCGCCCGCTGCCAGCACCCAGCCCATACGCGGCTTCAGCTTGTAGCGCATCAAGCAGGTCAGAAAGGCAAAGAAGAAAAGCACCAGCAGCGACTCATGAATATAGTACCGGCTGTAATAAAGATTGATTGGGGAGACAGCCGTAAAAAGAGCCGCCCAGCAAACGGCGCCCCCCCCCAGGATAGGCCGCCACAAGGCCAGCAACAGGATCAAGGCCACACTGCAAAGAACGGGCAAGAGCCGCAGCGTGGACTCCGTCAGGGCCGCGCCGCTGCGCTGGCCCGCAATCCAGGTTAATGGTAACGTGAAATAATACAAAGTAGCCCCGTGATATTCCGTCGGGTTGTAGCGATAGACGCCATCCTCGATCAAATTCACAAGAAACATGCCATGCACCGCCTCATCGGTGTGCATAGGACGCACCTCGAGCTGGACCAGCCGTACGCCCAGCGCAGCCAAACATAGCATGCCTAGAATAACGATGGATACCCAGCCGGTCTTGGAAGGTTGATCAGTTTTATATGCGTCAACCATGCGAAAAGAACCTTACTCCGCGGGAACGCCGTAGACTTCGACCTCGATGTAGTGATTCATTTGGTTAGCCGTGTTACCATGGCTATAAAGCCGGACATAACGGGCAACCACACCGCCAACCGGCACCACCCGGCCACGCTCGGTTTCAACATATGCCAGATCCTTGCCAACGCCCATCCCCGCTGAATTGTCATGATCATTATTGAAGTGGGTTTTGACACCGGTTTCAAAAGATGGGTCATTTGACGTCTGGATAATCACGTCGTGATAGGCCCGGTCTTGCGAAAAGAAGTGCCATACGGCCACCGCATGAAGTTCGGATGGCTTTTCGAGATCAATCTGTACCCATTGCAAACCAGGGCCAAGTTCAACATAATAGCCTTCATCTCCCTTCTTGATCCCATCGGTCAAATATTCGAGTTCCCCGATAATCGGCCACTCATCACTGGAGGTAACCGTTTTATTCCGTGCCAGATTTATTGTGTTTTCCGGCACCATAACCGGGGCGCGACGCTGCGCGACACCCGTCGGCTCGAGATTTGGAACATTCACCTCCACGGGCGTGCCCATACTCAACGGCGGGGGAAATTCAATTGTCAGCGGAATCCGGTCAGCGGCCGCTGTCTCACATACAGCGACAACCCCAGCGACAACGGCCCCGTAACGAAATGCAGTCAGTATTTGTTTTGTTTGCATCATCTGCTTCCTTTCTTATTCAGTGTATTATTCGAAATCTGGTAAACATGTCCATTTTGCATCTGACGAAGCAGACGCGACCATCGTTTCGATGAACGCCATCCCGCGAACACCTTGCTCAACACCTGGGAAGTCCAGCTCCCATTCGGTGGGCGCACGATTCTCGATCCGTGCCGCAATCGTGTCTGCAAAATTGACGTAATTATTGGCAAACGCTTCGAGAAACGCCTCGGGGTGCCCGAACGGAATACGCGTTGCACGGGCCGCAGCCGGACTCTTCCGCCCGATATAATCATTGCCCCGTCGCCAGACCTGAACCGGCTGATCCATACCACACACAACCAGCTCGTTGGGATCTTCCTGATGCCACTCCAGACTTCCCTTATCCCCATGTACCCAGATCGCCAGGTTGTTCTCCTGCCCAACCGAGATCTGACTTGCATGCAGCAGTCCGCGCGCACCGTTGTTGAAGCGCAGCAGCGCGTTGGCATCGTCATCCAATTGCCGTCCTGCGACAAAGGTTGTCAATTCCGCGCAAATCTCCTGAATCTTTAGACCGCTGACATATTCAGCCAGATTGGCGGCATGGGTCCCGATATCACCGACACAGCCGCCTGCGCCGCTCTGCTTGGGATCCGTCCGCCAGGCCGCCTGCGGCGATCCTTCCCGCTCAATCGGTTTGATCAGCCAGCCCTGCGGATACTGCACGACGATCTTCAGCACCTTGCCAATATCCCCCTGCCGCACCATATCCCGCGCCAGCTTGACCATCGGGTATGCCGTATAGTTATGCATCAGTCCGAACACCTTACCGGTTTGTTCAACGACCTTTTTTAATTCAACGGCCTCATTCAAAGTCAGGGTCATCGGCTTCTCGCACATCACATGGAATCCCGCCTTCAGGCAGTCGTTGGCAATCGGAAAATGCCATTTATTGGGGGTCGCGATCGTGATGAAATCAACCGGATCCGGACGCTTGAGCTCCTGCTCAATCATCTGCTGATAGGTGTCATACACACGGGTTGGATCCAGACAAAGCATCTCCCCCATCTTGCGACTCTGCGCAGGATCAATATCGAAGGCTCCAGCCAATATCTCAATTTTCCCGTCCAGGCGCGCCGCTTTACGGTGCACCTCCCCGATAAACGCCGCGGGGCCGCCGCCCACCATTCCCATTCGTACTTTACGTTTCATTCGCGTATCCCTTTTATTTAAAATGTATTTAAACCTTCCACGCGTCCCGGTATTCACGGGTCAGCCACGCCGGATCTCCCGTCCCACCGGTAAAGACCATCTTGCTCGGATCCCATTTCATGTGGGCATGGTGATAATAACATTGCGACAACAGGTGGCAACAGATCGAGGTGCGTGCTCCGATCTCCACATCTGCAACCGTAGGTTTGCGGCTCTGGACACATTCAAAAAAGTTCGCCAGGTGATTACTGCTTCTATACAAACGGATTTTAGCATCTTTCAAGCAGGTTCGGACGGCCTTCTGCACCTCGGCGGCGCAGGAGGTATTGGCAGTGCGCGGGACATTCTCTCCATCAACGCTTCGCCTCCAGTAATCCGCTATCGTTTCCCCGTTGACTTTGAGGAAGAACTGCCCCCGCGACACATAGATCTCGCCGTTTGAACCGAAAAAATGGATTCCTCCTCTCCCGGACACATGATTGACCTTTACCCCATTGGCATACACGAGCTGGGCACCACCATTTGCACGGGCATTTTCGGCAGGAATGATCTCAACCGGACCGGATGCATCCATTCCAAGCGCCCACTGCACAATGTCCAGATGATGCGCCCCCCAATCGCCAATGCCCCCGGTGGCGTATTCGCGATATCTTCTCCAGTTAGGATAATGATCATGAACCCCACGAGGCGCAAGACTGGTATTGTAGGGTCGCATGGGGGCTGGCCCCAGCCACATATCCCAGTCGAGCCCCGGCTCCATCGCTTCCTCCGGCAAATTACACGGAATAGCAGGCCCGCCGAAACGGCAATCCACATGGGTCAAATCCCCGATCACCCCGTTTTGAACCAGTTCACAGGCGACACGGAATTCCTGGAATGAGCGCTGAATGGAGCCGGTCTGCACGATCCGGTCGGTTGCCTTTGCCTCGCGCATCAACGTCACCGCCTCATGGATGTTGTGCGTCAACGGTTTCTCGCAATAGATATCCTTCCCGGCGCGTAGCGCGGCCAGCGCCTGAATGGCGTGCCAATGGTCCGGTGTGACGATAAAGACCACATCGATGTCCTTGCGGGCAATCAAGTCGCGGAAATCGGAATAGGTGGCACAGTCGCTATTCTTGTAGTGCTCATCCACTTTGGCTTTGGCGTCATTACGGCGCGTCGTGTCCACATCACAGACGGCAATCACCCGTCCGCGGGCAAGTGCCCCTCGCAAGAGATCCCTGCTATGTATTCCCATCCCGATAAATCCTATACGGAGCTCGCCGGATGGCGCACTCCAGAGGTTTGCGGGCAGAATCAAAGGTGCGGCGGATACCGCGCAGGCACTTTTTATAAAATTTCTTCGATTGAGTACGTTCATTTTTACCTTACTTTCAATATAGTTATGATAACGTAATCACACAGGTAGCCTCACCGTGGGCACTACGACTGATGGAATACTAGCCCACCCACCTTTATCCAACAAGGGGTAAAATTAAAAGTAGCCGTTCACGGCGTCTTTTTTCTCGCAGCCCCGCCCGCCGCCTGCGGAGTCGCGTATGAATCGGTGCCCACCAATCCCAAGAACCTGTATGATAGCCTATCCGGCCCCCGAAACGCAACCCGAAAACATTCGCTTGTTTGTGCTGGTTTCGGTTGGGGCATTTGTCGTACTCTTTGCCCCATGACATCAGAGGGCATGGCTTTGCAAGGACGGAATCGCACGACTGACGAGATCGTTTTGATGACCGTCTTCCAAATGAGCGATTCGCTTGATTTGAGTGCTTATTGCGTGGATGCGTCGTCATGCTGTTGCGCATAATGTGCAAATTCATTCGATCTTTGTAGATTCGCATTCACGAAACGCACTTGTGACTTCCAATACGTCAAGACTTCCCGAACTGGCGGCGGTTTTTGCTGCCGCATAAATCCCCATGAACAAGCCGGTAAAACCGGTTGCAACTTCAATCGACAGGTATCGAGCTTGTCCGGTCCCTACCAACATCCTTTCCTGTTCCGGGATCTGTAAATAAAAATGATAGACATCCGGGGTTGCTTCAATGCTCAAATGATAGCCTTTTTCTACTCCATGGAAACAGGTATCGATCGGCGTAAAAACAGTGGTCACCATGTCCCCTATCGTTTTTCTCAAACCAACGCCAAAGCGCCCAGCCGAATCTTCGGAAAGGAAAAACGCGTAATGGTGGGAAGGATTTTGGTATAGCGCCAATCCCCCCTCATCGCCACGCTCGGAAAAACGCGGAATGAGCTTGGCGGTAAAGGTAAAATGATCTTCCAACTGTCTTCTGGCAAAAAAGGAAGGAGAGCTTATATCCGTCAGCGTTTCTTTCGTGCAATCAATGCTTATGGCATTCGGGGTTACATGATAATTACGCAGGTCCGGGTTTCGTAAAAATTGCCAATAGGGAGAAGGTAGCGGTATGTTAGCATAGTCTTTATTGTTTCGTTTAAAAACATTGGGCACACCATCTTGCGCAAAGCTGAGATGTTCCTGGAGGGGGGCATCCGGAATGACGTAAGCCTCCTCCGCCTCGGAATATGCCCCCGCTTTAAATACGGATCCTGCAACGGCCACGGCATGCTGCGTTCGGGTAACCCTGCCATTTTCACTTACCATTGGCCAACCGTCTTCCGTCCAGGAAATCGGCACAATGCAGGTTTCCCGACCGATGGACTCAACCCTCGGAAACATTCCTTTCTTTTCGCGGGTCGCTAAAAAAACCATCCACCAACTGCCGTCATGGGCTTCAATGATATCCGCGTGTCCGGTTGCATGTAAATCCCCGTCCATGCAACTGCGTTGGGTCAAAATAGGATTAAACGGACAGGCGTCATAGGGGCCTGCCAGAGACTTGGATCTGGCAACCGTCACCATGTGCCCGTGGCCCGTTCCACCTTCAGCCATGACGACGTAGTAGTAGCCGTTTATCTTATAGAGATGTACGCCTTCACCTGTGCTGCTGTTATACCCTTTCCGCAACTCTTTTGGTGGTCCAATGAGCGCTCCTGTTGCAAGATCGATTTGGGAAACGATGCCACGACCGCTTGTAAACCAAGCCGAGCCGTCATCGTCCCAGAAGAGGTCGGGGTCAATGCCACTCTGGTCAACGAAAAGGGGGTCACTCCATGAGCTCTCAGGGCATTCAGATGTGACGTAGAAACTCCCGACACCAAAAATATGCGTTGTCATATAAAAAAGGCCGTCGTGATAGCGCAATGTTGGAGCCCAGACGCCATAAGAGGGTTTGGCCTTCTCCAAAACAACTTGATTCTGACGAGTCAGGCAATGGCCGATCAGCTCCCACTCAATCAGGTTTTTCGAGTGATAGATAGGAACCCCCGGAAAATACTCAAAGCTTGATGTCGCCAAATAGTAATCGTCTCCTCTTCTGCAGATACTTGGATCTGGATTGAAGCCACGAATGATAGGGTTTCTGTACTTGATTCTCATGATGAATTCCGGAGTTACCTGCTACGTACTTTATCACACCATTGTCAAACTGATATAAACGAAGCTAGAACAATCAAAATTTGCCGTCAACGATCTATCTGTGTTATCCAGCGATTCCAAATATGCGGCTCTGCCATGATTGTGTTTGATGCTGGGGGGAATTGCAAGGGGCCAGGCGCGCCAAAACGCCATCGGCAAGGATTTGCCAGATGATATCGGCGACCAGAAGCATGATGTGATAGTTCTTCGACGCCTGTTGTTTTGAGCAGAAAGCGTGCTCCAGCCAAGCGTTGGAAATGCCACCGCAACCTACCAAAACCGCTCTCGTCTTGCTCATACTTTTACCACTTCCCCTCAAAGAGACCCTCAGGCATAGGCTTGGGGCGTTCGCATGTACTTTCCAGCATAATGTGGCAACCTTGATCGGAAGCATCATGGAATGCATGCATCAGGTCAAGCACATGATAGGCCAACGCACCATTGGCCTTATGCGGGCGAGCGGCACGCACAGCCTCTACCATATCGGACGGTCCCAGACCACGACCATTTTTCTCGAAACCACAGGTAAGTGGCATCTCTTTCCATTCCTTTTCACCTTTAAGCTTTACTCGAACCGGGCCACCAAACGTATTCGGATCCGGAACAGAAAGGGTCCCTTTGGAACCGAAAATCTCAATGCGCGGCGTTTGCGAGCCCCAAGAATCAAAGCTCGTCACAATCGTGCCAATGGCACCGCTGGCAAAGTCCATGATACCCGTTACGTGCGTGGGCACCTCGACATCGATAATCTGGCCGCACTTCTTCTCACTCCCGATGGTGCGCTGCGGGAAGGAGATGCGCGCCGATCCCGTCACACGCTTCACCGGCCCGAGAAGGGACACCAAGGCCGTCAGATAATACGGTCCCATATCAAACATGGGGCCGCCACCCTTCTTGTAGTAGAACTCGGGATCAGGATGCCACCCTTCGTGACCGGGACACAGCATGAATGCCTGCGCACCGATGGGTGTACCAATCAGGCCTTCATCCATCAGTCGACGGCAGGTCTGGATGCCTGCCCCCAGAAAGGTATCCGGTGCATTGCCAACCAGCACGCCGGCTTTCTCGGCCGCCGCCAGAAGTTCCTGCCCTTCGGCACGCGTCAACGTCAGGGGCTTTTCACTGTAGACATGCTTGCCTGCAGCCACCGCCTGCATCGAGACTGGGTAATGCCCTTGCGGCGTGGTCAAGTTCACGATCAACCCAATCTCTGGATTCGCCAGCATCTGCTCCAAGGTGCAGACCTCAACCCCCGGATATTCCGTGGCCTTGGCCTGCGCGCGATCCGCGTCCAGATCCGCACAAGCCGCAACTTCCACATTACTAAACACCGTGCATAAGTTCTTAAAATAGATACCACTGATATTCCCACAACCAACAATCCCGACTTTCATCTTTTCCATTTCTATCCTCTTTCTGAGATTTTCAATTCCGCACCTTCAACGCCGACCGGGTTTATCCCGGCGGAGGTATACGTTGCGTTGGGGCTCGCGCCGCTTCTCAACTCCCTTCACCACCGGCATCCCGACTCTCAAAAGGTCGGGACCGGTGGGATCGCTATTATTACTCCATCAAGCTGAAACATACTCCGGCTTAATCCGCTCACGGGCTGCCCACTGCATGCCGCGTTTGACAATCTCCAGTGCCGCGGGCACCTTGGTGAATTCATCGGCGACGTGGCCGAGCGCTGTGTAAAATATGCGCCCTTTGCCGTAGGTGCGTTTCCAGACATATGGCATCACCGTACCCTTGATCCAAGGAGCATTGCCATGCTTGCCGGAAAACGTCGTCGTTGCCAGCACCTCGTTCGAGGGATCCACATGCATGTAGTATTGCTCCGAAAGCATATCAAAATCATTCAATCCCTTTACGATCGGATCGTTCGGTGCGGTGATGTTGATACGGTGCGGGATGATGCCCCCGGGATGTACCACCCACTGCCCCCCTGTCATGAACTGGTATTCCGTGTTGTTGCGAAACGAATCGCACATGCCGCCATGCCAGCCCGCCACATTCGCTCCGTTAAGAACGGCATCGCGTAGACCTGCCCATTGGTCCTTGCTGATTTCACCCATCGTCCAGATCGGAACGATCAGCTTGTAGTTTTTCATCTTTCGCTTGTTCGTATAAATATCAAGGGTATCGGACACATCCACGCGAAAGCCCTTCGATTTCAGCCATGGCGCAAAGAGATCTGCACAGGCTTTGGGCGTATGCCCATCCCAACCACCCCACACAATCAAGGCGGCTTTGCATTTTGCTTTTCCAACCGACGTCTTCGTTGTTGCTGCACGCATGCTGCATATCCTCTCGTGTACGTTTCAGATCAGCTGCCCTTGTAACGACTGCAACGGCATCACGACCAATCAATTCTATTTATCCTACACTTTCTATTTGTCAATGAAATGGATATTTGATCCCAATACATGGATAATGCTTTCATACACCTCGCTCCTTTGCCAAGACGCCACCCCTATGGACCGCGCAGCTACCGTCTTAAACATCTGGTCTCCAGACCGCCACCGAGATTGTAACGCGCCGACGCCTTCTGATTTCAGGCTGGACAGGATGTGGCAGGCTCCGTACATTGCGCCGCTCTCTATCTGTATAGTCATCATGCGGCAGGTTCCATCACCCTGCGAAAGGAAATCAAAAAAATGCTGAACGAACTACTCTGGCTGGTCGAGATTCCGGTCAACTTTCTGCTTATCCTACTCGCCTATCGGCTCTTCGGGAAAAAGGGCTTGTTTCTCTGGATTCCCGTATCGGTGATTGTCGCCAACATCCAAGTGGTCCAAGCCCTGCGATTATTTGGATTCTCGGCGACGTTGGGAAACGTCTCCTATGCGGCCTCTTTTCTGGTAACCGATATTCTTTCAGAAAAATATGGGAAGCAGGAAGCGCGCAAGGCTGTGATCATGGGGCTCTTCTGCCTCGTGGCAGCAACCATTCTCCTGCAACTGACACTGCTTTTTCGACCATTACCGGACAATGCGTTTGCGCAGGAGACCCATGCTGCACTCGGAACCATTTTTGGCTTATTGCCAAGGATCGCGCTGGGTAGTCTTACAGCCTATCTTATCTCCCAGTTGCACGATGTCTGGGCATATGCCTTTTGGCGGCAACGCTTTCCGAAGCACCTCTGGATCCGCAACAACTGCAGCACCATGGTTTCCCAACTCATCGATAGCGTCGTGTTCGTTCTGATTGCTTTTGCCGGGGTCTATCCCCCAGGGGTACTGTTCGAAATTTTTCTTACGACCTATCTGCTCAAATTCCTTGTGGCGGCCGCCGACACGCCCTTCCTCTACTGGGCGCGGCACATACATCCCACAGGGATGCAACAACCGTAGCGAGCTGGATAGATTCCGCGGAATTGTGCTGACATGGCAGCGCAAATAGCTATATTATGGCATCGTCTGGCTTGCGCCGGAATCAGGAGACCACCATGAGCATAGCCGAGTATATCAGCCCAAAACGCATCGTTCTACTGAAAAGCAAAACGAAAAAGGGGGCATTTTCGGAGCTGGTCAGGGTAATTTTACGGGAAGATCGCTCACTGGATCGGGAAGAAGTGACTGGGGCCCTGCTTGAGCGAGAGGCACTTTTCAGTACGCGCATCGCACCGGGAATCGCCATTCCCCACGCCCAGATTCCCCGCATGCAGCAGACGCTCATTGCTGTAGGCAAGAGCACGGAGGGCATCACATATGATGCCCGCAGCGACGGAAAGGTGCACTTGGTTTTCATGATTGTGGGGGGCACCCGTAACCATCTCAAAGCGCTTGGTGCTGTTGCCGCACTCCTGCAAAATCGTGAACTTTCCAAGGCTCTCCTGGCGACCAGGAACAAAACAGAAATGGTTGAATTGCTGGAGCAGGGTGCCCTCGCAGGGCCAACCGCTGCCTCCGGGCTTTCTGTAACCTTGACCCAGCAGGCACTCCAATTGGCGCAGCACATTCAGGCAGCCAGCCTGATTCTCCACAACGCATCGCCAGCAATACGGGAAGCCATCAAAGACCATATCGCGCCGCCGAGGATCATTCTGGCAGGAAGTAGTGGTGGAGAACTCGACCTTACGATGCCATTCCGTGGCCTGAACCGGGCCAGCCAGCTCGAAATCAGCCTACTCCTCGCCTTGGCACAAGGCCTTGTCAGCAAGGGCCAGAAAATCGTGAGTGTCTTCGGGCTCGCCGATGATCACGCCCCCGACACCATTGCCGTTTCCGATGTAGACAAGGATTTCAAAACATTCCTTGCGTCCCCGCTCAGTGAGGCAAATGGTGCTGATGGACAGCAAACCTTTATCCGAACGCTGCAACTCGCCACGGAACTCGCTGTCGAAGGCCGGGAAGGGAAACCTGTAGGGGCAATTTTTGTGGTCGGGGACTACGAGCGGGTCGCCGCGTATAGCCAGCAAATGGTGATCAATCCCTTCAAAGGATATGACGATACAGAGAAGAACATTCTTGATCCGGGCCTAGCGGAAACCGTCAAGGAGTTTTGCCATATTGACGGTGCATTCCTGATTCGCACCGATGGTGTCATTGCTTCAGCCGGCACCTATCTACGTGTAGATCATCCCAACGCCTTACCATCCGGGCTGGGTGCCAGGCATGCAGCCGCGGCCGGCATCACCGCAGTCACCAAAGCCACCGCCATTGTCATTTCCGAGTCAACGCGCGCCGTCAGCCTCTTCCGCGGCGGGGAACGGATCATGGTCGTCTAAAAATCATTCGTCGCTTGCATTACAGGCGATGATGCGACATTATCGACCAACAAATACCCACACACACGATCCTTCGAAAAGAGATACCACACGATGCACACTACATCCTATACCCTCGAACAGTTAGCAACCCAACTCGATGGAGAAATACGTGGGAATCCCGCGTTTCGCATTCAGCGCCTTAAGGATCTGGAATGGATATCCGAGGC
>SLBU01000065.1 GCA_007126175.1 Kiritimatiellia bacterium | reverse complement strand
GTATTTTAAGGACTTGGCAGAGGAATCGGGAATTCCTTACCAGAACCTTATCAATCTGTACCTGCGTGACTGTGTCGAGCACCATCGTAAATTAGATATGAAATGGGCATCTTGAGTTCTGTCCAACAATAAAGTGGACACGTACGCAAGTAAGTCGCACCGCTTCGCTCTGTGAAGGAGGGGACAGACTTTGGGAGTCACTCAACGTGCTTAAACGCGACAAACGTCAGGGACAGTAGGGCAAACATCAGCAGCGATGTCGCGAGCGACATGGCTATGCCCTTTTTGATGTGTCCGAGGTGGCTGTTGCGCGGCGCAGGACGAGGGCCGTGCGGCTGGGCAGGTAGAGGTGGATCATGCTGACGGTGGTTTCGGGGGTGACGGCGATCGGTTGTGCGGCAATGCGTTGTCCGGGCGCGATGCGCCCGAAGCCGCCGAAGGTGGTTTCATCGCTATCCAAAACAATCTCCCATGATCCGGGGGCGGCCGGGATCCCATAATCGGTAAAGGATTGATCCGGGTGGAAGTTGAAGACGAAAATATAGGGGTCACGGGCAAAGGCCAGTACCTTGTCGCCGTCGTGAGCCGTGATCATGCGGGGGGCCTGCTGGTGCAGGGGTGGTGGTGTGTGCAGGCAGGTGAGCATGCCGGCATCGAATGCAGCGAGAGCATGATAGCGTAGATCGGGGTTATCGCGCAGGCTCCATTGGCGGCGGGCATAATGATACGACCAGCCATTGCCTTCGCGCGGGAAGTCGATCCATTCGGGATGTCCGAATTCGTTGCCCATGAAGTTGAGATAGCCCCCATTGGCCGTAACTGCCGTAATCAGGCGAATCATCTTGTGCAGGGCCACACCACGATCCACGATCAGGTTCTGGGTCGCCTTGTTCATCTGCCCATACATTTCGGCATCCATCAATTCGAAGGCGAGTGTCTTGTCGCCGACAATCGCCTGGTCGTGGCTTTCGACATAGCTGACGGTTTTTTCTTCCTTGCGGCGATCCGTGAGGAAGCGAAAGAGGTGCGCCATGCTCCAATCCTCATCCTTTTGTTTTCGGATCAATTCGAACCAGGCATCAGGCAGGCCCATCCCGAGGCGGAAGTCAAATCCGCAGCCGCCCTGGTCCAGGGGGGCGGCCAGTCCGGGCAAGCCGCTGACATCCTCGGCCACCGTGATGGCGTCGGGTTTGACCTCATGGATCAATTTGTTGGCCAACGTCAGATAGGCCACGGCATCCGCATCGAGATCGCCGTTGAAGTAATCCTGGTAGGTCGCGAAGGCGGTACCGAGTCCACGGTGTGTGTATAGCATGCTTGTGATGCCATCGAAGCGGAAGCCATCCACCTGGAAGGCATCGATCCAGTAGCGACAATTCGAGAGCAGGAAATGCAGGACTTGGGGTTTGCCATAGTCGAAGCAGCGCGAGCCCCAGGCGGGGTGATGTCCCAAGGGGCCATCGTGGAAATATTGGTAGGGGGAACCATCGAAGCGGGAGAGGCCTTCGACCTCGTTGGCAACAGCGTGCGAGTGCACAAGATCGATGATGACATACAGACCCATGCCATGGGCCGCATCGATCAAGGCCATCAATTCCTCGGGGGTGCCGAAGCGGGAGGAGGGGGCAAAGAAACTCGATACATGGTAGCCGAAGGATCCATAGTAGGGGTGCTCCTGGATGGCCATGATCTGGATCGTGTTGTAGCCGGCTGCCTTGATGCGGGGCAGGGTCCGGCTACGGAATTCCTCGTAGGTTCCTACCTTGGGGTCCTCCTGCGCCATGCCCACATGGCATTCGTAGATCGAAAAGAATTCGGGTTTTGGCGGTACGGGGTGTTGCCACTGATACGGCTTGTCGGGAGCCCAGACCTGGGCACTGAACACAAGGGATGCGGGATCCTGGACGACGCGCCGGGCATAAGCCGGAATCCGGTCACCAGCACCATCGGCCCAATGCATCCGGAATTTGTAATGCTGTCCATGTTGGAGTGTGTCGAGTGGTAGCTGTAATTCCCAGTCGCCCTGATCGTTCATGCGCTTGAGTGCACAGGCGTCACTGGCGTGCCAGTCGTTGAAATCGCCCACTAGATAGATCGCTGTTGCCATCGGCGCCCACTCGCGGATCACCCAGCCCTCGGGGGTGGCGTGCAAACCATAATACTCGTGTGCCGCCGCAAAGCGGTCCAGCGCAAGCGTACCCCCGCCCGTCAGCCGGTCGGCGACGGCCTGCGTATGGCGCCACAAGGCTTCCATCTGCGCGCGAAACGGATCAAGGTAGCGATCCTGATCGCAGAAGGAAGGAGAAAAGCTGTTTTCGTTTGGCGCCATTGTTATCGTGCCTGCTCTACAATTTGATACGGTTGCTACGGCGCCATCGCGCCCACGGGGCATACTATGACTACGCCATCCGGATTGTCGAGAGGATTCGGATGCCGGGGAAGGGCTGAGGGGCGGCTCGACCCTTGACAATCGACAAATAAATTCCGCGTTTCGGTGCTTGTCTTTTCATCATGAAAACTTATGCTGATGCCCATGAATGCCGATGCCTGCATGGTGATGACAACATTCCCGGACAAGAACACCGCCCGGCGGATTACGGAGGAGTTGCTCGACGCGCGGCTGGCGGGATGCATCCAGACGTTGCCAATCTCCAGTGCCTACCGCTGGCAGGGCGAAGTCCATCACGATCAGGAAACCCTGGCGCTGATCAAGACCACGACCGAAAGCTATCCCGAGGTCGAGTCCCTGATCCGGAAAATTCACCCCTATGAGTGCCCGGAAATCATCTGTCTGCCGATAACCGCTGGCCTGCCAGACTATCTGGCATGGCTGCAATGCGAATGCAGAGGGGATATGCTGCAAACAAAAGGCGCATGAGAAGATTGTGTAGACTGGTGCTTGCGTGACTGGGCGAAACCGTAGGGCAATGGATACAGGTGGTAAAGGACGACAATGAGAAACAGAAATAGACATATGTGTCCGCGTACGGCTAACAAAAACCGCGACAACTGGCCTAAATGACATGTTTGAACTCTTGTGTTAGGTCTTTATATTCGTTACAATCCACGAATTACTCGTATGAATGTGTGACTAAACTGGTAAGGATGAATGGGGGGGTAGGATGAAAAAATCAGCGATCATGTTGGCCGGTATTATTTGTGCAGCGTTTAATCAGGCGGAAGCCAGGGGCTCGGATCTGGTCATCTGGGACGACAAACCTGCGGGCGATCAATGGGACGTTGCGTATCCTGTAGGCAACGGGCGATTGGGGGCAATGCCGTTTGGTAATTTTCCAGCGGAAAAGATTCTGCTGAACGAGGAAACTATCTGGAGCAGGAACTCCGACCGAATGGTCATGGACGAAGGTTCGTATGAGCACCTTGAGGAAATAAGGAAGCTGGAAGCAGCTGGCGATTATGCCGGGGCTGATGCGTATTTTCAAGATCACATTCAAAATAGAAGAGAGCCCAGCGGCTACCAGCTGCTTGGCTGGCTGAAGATCGAATATACCGACTGCGAAGCACTTAAGGAAATGCGCCGGGAGCTGGATCTGAAAACAGGGGTCGCAAAAAATCTGTACAGTCTGGCCGATGGCACCAGAATCACGCAGAAGGTTTTTGCTGCCGGGGCTGATGATGTTATCGCGATAAGAATATCAGCGACCGGCAAGGTTGGCCTGAGAATCTCGCTGGACGGGGCGGTTGCGGAAGGTGCTGATCTCGTCAAGGTCGCAGCCGCATCAGGCAATAACGCCACGAAGTATGTCGGGCGTGTTCGGGTTCTGCCCGCCGCAAAGTCTAAAACGGTCGATAATGCGATCGTGGTCAACGATTCGGATGAAGTGACCATTTATGTTTCTGCGGCTACAGACTTCAATATGAAGGACAGCTCAGCCAAACTGGCTGAGGGGTGGCAGACGAAAGCATTAGCTGATTTGGATAAGCTCAATGGCCAAAGCGCCGAGGATGTGGAGCAGAGGGCAATCGCGGAGCATCGCAAATATTTCGACAGGGTTGATGTTGACTTTGGCGCCACATCGGCAGAAGTGTTGAAGAGCCCGACCAGGGTTCGCTTGAAAAGAATCAAGGACGGCAGCCTGGATGATCCTGAGCTCATCGAGACCTATTTCCAATTCGGTCGTTATCTGCTGATTGCCAGCAGTCGGCCGGGAACATTCCCCGCCAACCTGCAGGGCATCTGGAACCCGCACATGAGGGCACCATGGGGCTCTGACTATCATCTGAACATCAATATCCAGATGAACTACTGGCCGGCCGAGTCATGCAATCTTCCTGAAATGCACAACTCGCTGTTTGCGTTGATCCGCTATTTCCAGCCGAACGGCAAAGTGATGGCTGAGCGGCTGGGCATGAAGGGCTGGTGCATGGGGCATGCGTCAGACATCTGGGCCCATGCCGCGATCATGTCCATCCGAGCCTACTGGGGTGGTTCGTTTTTTGGCGGACAGTGGATGACAATGCATATTCTGGAGCATTACCGGTACAATCTGGATAAGTCGTTTCTTGAAGAAAACTGGGATATTCTGACCGCATCAACCGAGTTTGTAGACTCATGGCTGATACCGGGGCCGAAGCCGGGCATGTTGATGTCGCGTCCGGCCTGCTCGCCCGAAAACACTTTTCTCTACCAAGATAAAGACGGTCAGGAGCAGCGCGCATCACTTTCTGCCGGTTGTACCTTTGACCAGTACATGATCCTGCAGGTTTTCAGCGACTATCTTGAGGCGGCTGAGGCGCTGGGCAAGCATGAGGATCCGTTTGTCAAGCATATCAGGGATATCATGCCGAAAGTGTACAGGCCCAAAGTGGCAGAAGACGGACGTTTAATGGAATGGCGTCTGCCTTTCCAGGAAAGTGAGCCTGGACATCGCCATATATCGCATGTGCTGGGCGCGTATCCCGGCACGCAGATCAATCTGGATCGAGATCCGCAGATGCGTGACGCGGTTATGAAATCGATCGAAGGAAGGCTTGCGAAAGGGGGCGCAGGCACAGGCTGGAGCCGGGCCTGGACCATCGGTATGTTTGCGCGGCTTTCAGATGGTGCTAATGCGTATGACAACCTGATCAAGATCTTGCAGCTATCCACATATGACAACCTGTGGGATCGTCATCCACCCTTCCAGATCGATGGGAATTTCGGGGCGACAGCGGCGATTGCCGAGATGCTGCTGCATAGTCACAATGATGAGATCAAACTGCTGCCCGCACTGCCGCAGGATTGGCCTGATGGACATGTAAAAGGGCTGAGAGCGCGGGGCGACTGTACGGTTGATATCGCATGGAAAGACGGGAAACTGACATCCGCCGTGATCACGGCGGGAAAAAATGCGGCAGGCAAAGTTCCTGTTGTCTATGCCGGCAACAAGCACGACATTGAGCTGGAGCCGGGATCAGAAGTCAAACTTGATTACTCTGATTTTGAAAAACAGGCGCAGCCGGTCACTGCGAAACAGTCGTAAATCAGGAATCAGGCCGAAAGCAAAGAGCGGCGAGATGCAAGGGGCTGTAACTTCATGTTTTTCAAACTCGTATTCCGCGCCGACTCTCAAGAGGTCGGGATCGGCAGGTGGCGGGCCGTGCAACAAATCGCAGATGAATTCGATTGACCCGGCTTGCCCTGGGACGTAGATTTGGACTGTGACGAGTTGGTGGCGCAGTATTCTAGTGGGATCCAACGTTTTGAAGGCGGGCCTAAAAATCCGTCAAGGGCACATCGACGAAGTTTCTGGTGCTGGCTGCT
>SLBU01000012.1 GCA_007126175.1 Kiritimatiellia bacterium | reverse complement strand
CTTGATATTCCTGGGCACGTTGTTCGACTTGTTCGAGCATTGCATCCAGGTCGAAGGTGTCCTCCTCGGGATCCTCCTCGGGTTCTTCGGGCGGGGTATCCTCGGGTTCTTCGTCATCTTGCTCGGGATCGTCGGGCGGCGGGGGTGGTGCCATATCGGAGTCTTCGCCGGGATCTTGGTCGGGTTCGCCATCGGGGGGTTCCGGTGGCTCGGGGTCGGGCTCTTCGTCTTGCTGTTGTTCGCCTTCTTCGGGGGGGGGCTCGGGCATGAGCGCTGAGAGTCTGCGCAGGGCTTCGATGGCCTCCTGCTGTACGGGGCGTGCCCCCGCTTGATCATTGAGCGCGAGCATTTCGGCGGCGAGTCGCTGGAGTCTGGCTGCTTCTTCGGTGAGGGTTTGGATTTGTTCGATTGTTTCTGGTTCGGTGTCGGGGGGGGGCTGGAAGCGCTCGGCGAAGAGGTCTGTCAGTGCACCGGCTTCGGATTGCAGGGAGGCAGGTGGTACAGGCAGTTGTTGTGTGGCATTTCCTGCCGCGATATCCTGCAGCCATTCTTGTTGGCGGAGGGATTCGGACAGTAATGATTCGGGTGATCCGACAGCGCGCCAGGTATGGTAGAGGGGGTGGCCAAGTTCGGCGGGGGGGGCGGGGTCCGGGGTGACGAGGTCGCGCAGGCTTTCGGCTTGTTGGGCAACGTCTTGCTGCTGGCTGCGCAGCATCTGGAGGCTGTCCTGTGGCGCACCGGCAGCCTGCAGGTTATGGGATAAGGCCAGATATTGTTCGGCGAGCTCCTTACGCTGGCGCGCGAGGGCTTCGAAGTGTTGCAGGCGGTCGGGGCCGACAGGCGGCAATGGGGTGGCATCTGTGTCTTGTTGCTGGCGGCGCTGGTCCTGGAGCATTTGCCAGGCCATGGCGCCGGGAGGCTCATCGGCATAGCGCTCGAGGATTTCGGCCATATTGGCCTCGCGTTCCGCGGTAGGAAGCATGCTGTCGAGGGTTTGGAAATCCTGCTCGACTTCGGGGGCACCGGC
This sequence comes from Kiritimatiellia bacterium, assembly GCA_007126175.1. Taxonomy (GTDB): domain Bacteria; phylum Verrucomicrobiota; class Kiritimatiellia; order UBA8416; family UBA8416; genus T3Sed10-140. The sequence continues at coordinate 17,856 of SLBU01000012.1, read as the reverse complement.
CTGCTGCCAGGCCCGCTGGAGGAGGCGTGCGGCTTCTTCCCACTGTTCGAGGCGTCGACGATATCCCTCGGCGGAACCATCGGCCGCGAGCGCCCCGCTTTTGAATTGGGTGAGGGCACGTGCCAGGTGGGCTTGATGAATGGGAGGGAGCCCGTCTAGTAGGGTTGTGGCGGTTTCGTGGTCGCCTCCTTGCAAGGCCGCAATGGCGGCATTGTAGCGATAGCGATCCCTGGCGTTACCAGGAATATCGGGTTGGGCGGCGGCCTCTTTATAGCGTGCGGCGGCTTCGCGATAGGCCCCTTCGCGATGCAGGCGCTGGGCTTCGCGCGCGATTGCCCGGTGCGGTTGTTGTGGGGCAGCACTGCTTTCGGGGGGGGCATCGGCAGCGGCCGTGCGGCTGGAGGCAAGTAGCAGCGCGAGCAGTGCCAGCCGTCGGCTGGCAGTGCGCCATTGCCCCTGGCTCAAGGCACCGGCCAGCATGAGCAGGAGGATGGCGGGGAAAAGGAAGTAGGCAAAGAGTTCGGCGTGGTCGCCGGCTTCGATGGTGGCGTACGCCTGCACTTCGACGGCGCGCAATTGCTCGCGGATGCGCTGTCCGAGGGTCACGGCACCTATGCTGGCGGTTTCCACCGGGACATAGGTACCCCCGGTCAGTCGTGCCAGGGTGACGAGCGGCGTTTCCTCGAGCCGCGTGATGACGGGTTCGCCCTCGTGTAGAAATACACCGCGGGGGGTATCGGGATCGGGGATGGTGCTGCCTGCGCGGCTACCGAGACCCACGGTAAAAAAGGGAATGCGCGCTTGTCCGGCAGCCTGGGCGGCGTCAAGGGCTTCGCTGGCGAGGTCTTCGCCATCGGAGATCATGATGACGGCCTTGTGTGCCGGGCTATCATCATCGAAGATCGCGTGTGCCATTTTGATGGCAGCAGCGATGTCGGTTTCGCCTGCCGGTGCGCTATGGATGGATAGTCCTGCAATGGTTTGGCGCAGAAATCGCTGATCCGTCGTGAAGGGGGTGATCCGGGTGGCGCGATTACGGAAGGCCACGAGTGCGACTCTGTCGCCAGGGCGTAGTTCATCGAGGATATCGAGCATGTCGGCTTTGGCGCGTACGAGTCGCGAGGGGTGGACATCATTGGCCAGCATCGAGCGCGAGACATCGATAAGCAGGACGATGTCGCGTCCGCGCACGGCGACTTCCTGTTCGCGGCGCTGTGTGCTGCGCGGGCCGGCTGCCGCAATGAGCAGGAGCGTGATGGCGACGAGGGTGGCGACGATTTGGATACGCGCCGGGAGGGGATTGTCGGCAGGCAGCAGTTTGGGGGCCAGGGTTTTGCCGGTAAACGCAGTGCGTTTGTTGTTGCGACGTTGCCGCAGGTGATAGAGCAGTATCCCCCAGAGCGGGACGCTCCAGAGTAGATACAAGATCCAAGGGTATGCAAAGGTAAATCTCATGGTTTACAAAATCCTTTGTCTTGCCGTTGCATGGATGAGAACCGTAGCCCCTAACAACAGGGTGGCAGTGAGGAGCAAGCCTCGATATTGCTCCTGAAAGCGTTCCAGGATCTGCTGTTGCACGGGGGTGGTTTCGAGCTCGTTGATGGCCAGTAAGGCTCGGTTCAGCCCCTCTTCGTCGCGGGTATTGAAGTACAGCCCGCCAGTAAGTTCGGCGACACCCCGCAGGGCGTTTTCATCGATTTCAATAAAGGCTTGGCGGATGGCTTGACGTCCGGATGCATCGGTAATGCGCACGGGGGCATACCCGGTCGTGCCGACGCCGATCGTGTAGACGCGCACGCCCAATTGCTGGGCGATGCGGGCGGCTTGTATGGGTTCCAGGATTCCGGCATTGTTGAGGCCGTCGCTGAGCAGGACGATGATGCGGGATTCGGTTTCGGCCTCGCGCAGCCGGGCACTGGCCAGCGCGAGGGCATCGCCAATGGCCGTCATGCGTTCATCTTCATTGATGACGGCGCCCGAAGATGGATCCTGGATGGGCGGGGGGATTTCGAGGCCATCGAGAATCTGTACCAGGGCATTGTGATCGAGCGTGAGGGGAGCCAGCACGCTGGCATAGCCGCCGAATGATAGTAATCCGATCAGGTCGTCGGGACGATCTGCAATAAAATCGCGAAATACTTCTTTGACGATATCGAGCCGGGTGAGGTATTCGATGCCGTCACGGGTTTGGCGGGAGAGATCGAGGGCCTCCATGGATCCGGATACATCGACTACGACCATAATGGAGATGGCGTTGGATTCGCGCCGGAACGAGGAGAGGTTGCGCCGTGGGCGTGCCATGGCAACAATGAGCAGGAGCAATATCGGAGGATAGAGCCAGGGTGCAGCACGGTACAGCAAGATGCGCCAGGAGCGCTGGTTGCGGGGGAATGAAATGATTGGGGCATAGGGGATCCCTTTGCGTTGACGCGTGCCCAGCACGCGCCAGCAGGCGAGGGCGGCGGGCAGCAGGAGCCATAGCCATACGGGATGGGCAAACTGCATGTCAGTTCCTCCCTTCGGTGCTGGCGGGTTCATCTTCGGCAATGTACGCTTGAGCCGTTTCGATCGTGTCCTGGATGGCATGCTGTGTGGGGGTCCAGGCGGCAAATTTGACAAGGTCGGCCGATTCCAGGAAGAGCCGGAGCCGTTCCACGACGGCTGGCTCGAATTCTGTGCGATTGGCTGCGGCTTCCAGAAATTCTGGGGTTGTTAACTCGGGCGCGCGGATGCCATGACGGCGTTCGATATAGGTCCGGACGATACCGGTAATGGCGAAGTAAAATTCCTTGAACAGGCCTTTGCCGGGGAGGTCTTGTGCGAGGAGGCGTTCCAATTCGTAGCGTGCACGCTCGGTGGGCGACATCATCATGATCTTGATACGGCGGCGCAGTTTGCGTCCGATGCCGTACATGGCCGCGAGCACGACAAGCACCAGCGCAGCGAGGAGAACCCATCGTGTGATTTCGGTGGGGGTCGGTGGGATATAGAGTGGTTCGGGCTGGGTTGTGAGTGTGGCGGTATCGGGTGCAACCGGGGTCCGTTGCACGGGCGGGCGGATGGCGGGCGTAATCAGGTAGAGGGTTGCGCCATTTGCTTCGGTGCCGGGCGTGATGCTGAAAAGCATGGGGGCGATGCGATAGCTGCTGCCGGGGGTGGGGGTGAGTCGCAGGACGGTTTCGCGGCTGCGGTAGCCGGCGGCGTCGCGTGTGTCGGGTGGGGATAGGACGGCGGCGACCGCGAACCCTTCGAGTGCGCCAGCAGGCTCCGGAAAGTCGATGTGCAATCCGGAGGGGTAACGTGTCTGGATCGTCAGGAGTGCATCTTCTCGCGGGTCGACCGTGCCTGGCGAGAGGGTCAAAGTCACCGTAACACCATGCTCCTGGACCGTATGGGTGATATCCTCGGGAGCCGCAGTATGCCCCTCGGGGCGCTGGCTGCATGCACTGAGCAGTACGGTCGCCATTACCAAAAAAACAATCTGGAAACCATGTGGGCGCATGTTTCAGCCTCTCTTTCTGCGGGCTTGGCGTTGGAGGAAGAGGCGCCGTACGGCATCGATGATGGAGGTGTCCGTGGAGAGGGGAACGGCATCGATGCGATTGCGCCGAAAGGTACGCAGTAGCGCTTCATGCTGTTCGCGTGCTTGCCGATGGAAGGTATCGCGAAAGTGCGGGTCGGCGGTGTCGACCAGATACTGTGCCCCGGTTTCGGGATCTTCGAGCTCGAGAATGCCGGCTGGAGGCAAGGATGCTTCGTGCGGGTCGCGAATCGGGCAGCAGATGAGGTCGTGCCGGCGAGCGGCAATGCGCAGGGCATCATCGTAGCGGGTGTCGAGGAAGTCGGAGAGCAGGAACACGACGGCCCGCCGCTTCTGGACATGCGCCAGAAAGTCGAGCGCTGCCTTGATGTTGGTGCCTTCGCGGGTTTCCTCGGAGGCAAGGACTTCGCGTACAATCCGCAGAACGGCTTTGCGGCCCTTGCGCGGCGGGATATAGGTGCGGATGCGGTCGCTGAAAAGCATCAATCCAACGTTATCCTGGTTTTTTACGGCTGAGAGAGCCAGGAGGCAGGTTGCTTCAGCGGCCGTTTCTGCCTTGCTGCGCTGGGTCGATCCAAAGGTCTGGGAGCCTGAGACATCGACGGCAAAGAGGATTGTGAGTTCGCGTTCCTCGGCAAAGCGTTTGATGTAGGGGTGGCCCATGCGGGCAGTGACATTCCAATCGATGGAGCGGACGTCATCACCATAGTTATAGGCGCGGACTTCGTCGAACTCGATGCCTTGGCCCTTGAAAGCAGAGTGATAGGCACCAGTTAGACGCGTATCCACGAGCCGGCTGGTAATGATGCGCAGCCGGGCGACTTGTCGCATGAGTTCGCGCGTATCGAGCGGCATAGGGCCTCCAGGTGGCTAGGGGACGCGGATCTCGCCGAGGATGTGGGCGATGACACTATCGCTGGTGCATTCCTCGGCTTCGGCCTCATAGGTCAGGATGACGCGATGGCGCAGGACATCGGGCGCGATCTCCTTGACATCCTGCGGGGTGACATAGGCGCGGCCGCAGAGCAGCGCGCGTGCGCGTGCGGCCATTTGCAGGAAGATCCCAGCCCGTGGGGAGGCTCCGTAGGAAATCTGGTGATCGATAGGAATCCCGAATTTGCTTGGGGTGCGGGTGGCGAGCACGATATCCAGAATGTATTCGGTGACCTTTTCGTCGCAATAGACTTTGGGTACCATTGCGCGGCAGGCATCGATTTGTTCGGGTTCCAGCACGGCTTGAATGGACTCGACGGGTTTGCCGTCGAAGCGGTGCATGATTTCGCGTTCCTCGTCCTTGGTTGGATAGCCGACCTTGCACATGAGCATAAAGCGGTCGACCTGCGCCTCGGGCAGGGGGTAGGTGCCTTCCTGTTCGATGGGATTCTGTGTGGCAAGCACAAGGAAAGGGCTGGGGAGCGGATAGGTCGTGTCGCCGATGGTGACTTGGCGTTCCTGCATGGCTTCAAGCAGGGCCGATTGCACCTTGGCGGGAGCTCGGTTGATTTCATCGGTCAATAGGAGATTGGTGAATACGGGGCCTTTGCGTGGCAGGAAGGCGGATTTGGCGGGATCATAGATCATGGTGCCGATGATGTCTGCCGGAAGAAGGTCGGGGGTGAAGGAGATGCGCTGGAAGGGAAGCCCCATCGCTTGTCCAAGTGCTTTAACCGCGGTGGTTTTAGCAAGACCAGGGACGCCTTCAATGAGGATATGCCCATCGCTGATCATCGCAATCAGTAGTGATTCCAGCAGGTGCTGTTGCCCCACCAGCATCTTGCGTACTTCCTGGCGCAAGGCGTCGATGGCTGAAGATTGTTGCTGAATCTCTTTTTCTAGCTTTTCCATGTCGGGCTGCATGCTCATCTCCTTGTCTGTGAAAGGTAAAAAAATACCCGTGCTTGCGTTCTTTGGGCAGCAGAGCTGCGCCTACTGAAAATGGATTTCCTGCAAGCACCGCGCATATGATACGCGCGAGGGCTGTTGTATCTTAGTTCCGGCTGTAGTCAAGTGTTTTGCGCCAAATGAAGTTACAGCGTTAGTCGTCGGCGAGGTCGAGGCCCATGATAGCGAGGACACGCTCGAGATCGCCATTGGAGAAAAAGTCGATTTCGATATAGCCTTTGCTTTTTTTGCCGTTGGCAAAGGTTTTGCACGGTTGGAGGCGTACACTGGTACCGAAATGGGTATGGAGTTTTTCGGAGATTTCGCGCAGGTGTGTGGTGGGAATGTCGGGTCTGGACGCGCGCGGTTTAGCAGGGGCATGGGTGATGCGTTTGACGATGGTTTCGGTGGCGCGGACCGAGAGATCTTCTGCCACGATACGGCGTGCCAGCAGGATTTGCTCCTGGGGGATGGAGAGCGAGAGCAAGGTTTTGGCATGTCCGGTGGAGATGCGCTGCTCCTTGAGTAAGGCACGCACTTCGTCGGGCAAGGTAAGCAGCCGTAGCGCATTGGCCACGGCAGCGCGGGAGCGCCCAACACGCTTGGCAATTTCTTCCTGGGTGAGTTTGAATTCGGCGGCGAGTTCGCGATAGCCTTCGGCCTCTTCGACGGGGTTGAGATCCTCGCGTTGTAGATTCTCGATGATGGCAATTTCGAGGCTTTGTAGATCGGAGGCTTGCACGAGGGTAACGGGCACTTCTTGGAGCCCGGCCAAACCGGATGCGCGCAGTCGGCGTTCGCCTGCGATGAGTTCGTATGTGCCATCTTCTTTGGTACGTACCATCAGTGGTTGGAGGATGCCATGTGTACGGATGCTGTCTGCCAATTCTTCAAGTGCTTCCTCGCGAAAGGCTTGCCGGGGTTGGCGTGGATTGCGGGTGATGTTGTCGATCGGTAAGTGTGTGACAGGTTGGCTGGGGGGTGTGTCGTGTACTGAGGTGGTAGGTGCAGGTGTATCCTGCTGCGGTGTGTGTGTGTCGTGGCGATCCGAGATCAAGGAGCCGAGGCCCCGTCCGAGTCCTTTACGTGCAGTCATATGGTTCGTCCTCCTGCGCTTGCGGCTTATGCCTGGGCTCCTGCGTTGTGTTTTGATTGGGGTTGAATGTGCATGTCTGCCCGTACGGCGGCACCATCTTCGATGACCAGCCCCGGGGATTGGATACGGCCTTGAAAGGCAGCGCCTTGTGCGATGACGACGCATTCGCGGGCCGTAACACTGGCGCGAAGGTGCCCCATCACCTGTAAGGATTTACAGTGTAGCTCGGCATCCAGGCCGACTTGCTGGTCTGCTTCGATGAGAACATCGACCGTGTCGAGTTTGGCATTGTCGACCGCTGCGCCTGTTTGCAATTCGACCCGTATGCCGGGGTGCAGCCGGGTTTTGTGGCATTCTCCGGCAATTCGAATTACCGATGCGGTAATTTCGGAGTCGGTTACTTTGGCACCACTGTGGATGGTGACGGTGCCAACGGTTTGTATGGTGCCGGTGAAGGGGCCACAGATGGTCTTGTCGCCCGTATGCAATTGCTCTTTGCATTTCGGGCACAAGACGCGATCGAGCTTGCCCGTATGCACGAACTGATACCCGCATGCATAGCAGTGAATGTCGTGGCGGGTGGGTAAGGCGGTGTGGCCAAAGGCATGCGATTTGCCTGGGGCCATTTCGGTTGCATGGGCAGGTGGGGTTGCCGCAGTGCCCTCGGAGGAAATTTCGGCAGGGCGCGGACGTTCATGCTGTCTGTCGCTACTGCGACGGACAGATTGTACGGCCATGTAGCCGTCGATCATCCCGTTTTTATCGGTGCGCGCCATACCAAGTCCGCTGGTGGGGAACATTCCGTGGTCGGCTAGCGCCGGAAGAGGCTTTTCGGTTCGCTTCCCTCCTTGGCCGGAATATCCGGTTCGGGCGCAGGCTTGGCTTCGGGGGCTTTGCTGCCGGCGGCCCCGGCGGGGTTGACTTCGACTTTCCCGATGAATGTTACCCCATCTTCGACCGTGAGCCGTTTGGCGCGAATGTCGCCATGGAGCCGAGCCGAGGATTTGAGATCAATTTTATCGCGGGCTGTGATGTTACCATTGATGCTGCCGGATAGGGCAATGCTCTCGGTCTGGATATTCCCCTTGATCGCGCATTCGCGCCCAATGCTGGCCAGACCACCGCAGGTCAGGTCGCCGTTGAGTTTGCCATTGAGCTGGATGTGCGATTCGCACTTTACATTCCCGGTGATTTCGACATCCGGTCCGATTACCGATTGTGCTGGTTCCATGTTGGTCTCCTCCTTGTTGTTTGATGCGATTTGCGAGATACGAGTAAGGTTTTCGATTATGTGTGATTAGGGATACATGCCGGTGCTTGCGAGTCCGGTCGTTTCGGGGAGGCCACAGAGCAGGTTCATGTTCTGGACGGCCGATCCGGATTGTCCTTTCATCAGGTTGTCAATATAGGAAACAACGCGCAACCGATTGCAGCGTTGATCAACGCTGATGACCAGATTACAGTGGTTGGTGCCACGTACCCCGGCGGTGCCGGCGGGGGCGTCGGCTGGCAGCACACGCACAAAGGGGGCGTCGGCGAAGAACGTGCGGTATTGTTCGAGTACGTCTGGTTCGTGAAGCGTCTGGTTACCGGTGCCATAGAGGCAGGACATGATGCCGCGGCATACTGGCACGGCTTGCGCGGTAAAGGTGATCTTGACGGGGGAGCGTTGCCCCAGCAAGCCGAGTTCACGCTCGATCTCGCAGACATGCTGGTGTCCGGAGAGGCGATAAGCATTCATGTTCTCGTGGCGTGCCGAAAAATGAAAGGAGGCATTGAGTTTCTTGCCGGCACCGGATACGCCGGTTTTGCAGTCGCAGATGATGCTGCCCGGCTCGATCAGGTTCGCCTCTATGGCGGGGGCGAGTCCCAGAATGCAGCTTACGGCGAAACAACCGGGGTTTCCAACCAGGCTTGTGGCGGGGGAGAGTTGGTTGCGATGGAGTTCGGGTAAGCCGTAGACTGATTCGGGTAAGAGTTGGGGGGCGTTATGGTCTGTGGGCAGACCAATGCGGGCGGCATAGTCGGCATAGGCTGCGGGCGTGTTAAACCGGAAATCTCCACTGAAATCGATGATGCGAGCACCTGCGGCGCGTTCCTGGGCAGCGAGCTGCATGCCAACACGGTCGGGCGTGGCCAGAAAGGTGATGTCGGAGGGCGCGCAGTCAGCCTCGGCGGACTGGATCGGTAGGTCGCAGTATCCGTCAAGATGCGGATACAACGCACTGATCGGCTTGCCAATGTTTTCGGTGGCAATCAGGGTCTGGATTTGTACCTGGGAATGCCGCAGCAAGATCTCGATCAATCCGACCCCACCATAACCTGTTGCCCCAATGATCTTTACATTGACCATGGCCTTATCTCTCCTATTGCTTCGTTTACCACTTACCGTAATGTAAGCCATTCCAGCATAGAACGACAAAAAATTCAATCCAGTAACTTCAAATAGGGACTAAACCGTTACTTGACGCTCCTGCGCTTTGTTGGATACCGTCTGCCCAGATGCCACAACACAGGGTAAAGACCCATGAAAACCGCCTGTAAACAAGCGTGAGGCAAGAACACTCGTAATGATACGGGGCAAGCATGAATGTGTCTGAACTTCCTCTCGAAGAGTCCGCGTTGCGTGAGCGCGTGAAGGAGCTATCCTGCCTTTACTCGATCGCCCAAGTATCCGGCAGCCCCTCGGCAACGCTTGACGATATTCTGCAGGAAATCGTTACGATGCTGCCAACGGCCTGGCGTTATCCTGGTTCTGCTGTTGCTCGTATTGTGCTCGACCAGCAAATTTTCAGCAGCAGTGCGCATCACCCGGCCGGGCCATCACAAACATCCCCCCTCGTCGTGCGGGGGGTTGAGCGTGGCAACGTGCAGATCCTATATGCCCAACTATCTCCGGCGCATCGGGACGAGCCCTTTCTGGAAGAAGAGCAACGATTACTCAATGAGGTTGCGCGCCAGCTAAGCCTGATTGTGGATCGCAAGGAAACCACCGCTGAACAGCAACGCCTGCAAACGAAACTACAGCACGCGGATCGTCTCGTCACCATCGGTCAGCTCGCCGCCGGTGTTGCACATGAATTGAATGAACCACTCAACAGTATTCTTGGATTTGCCCAACTGGCAACCAAAGTGCCGGATGTTCCGCAGCAGGTCTTGGCGGATATTGCCAGGATCGAAGCAGCGGCCTTGCACGGACGCAAGATTATCCGCCAATTGCTCACTTTTGCACGCCAAAAACCCTTGCAGGATTCGCGGGTAAATATCACACAACTGGTGCGCGAAAGCGCCGATACCTGGCTCGCCCGCTGTGAGTCTAGTGGCGTGCAGGTGGAGTATGTACTAGATGATGATGTACCCCCGATTGTTGCAGATGAAAGCCAGATCCGCCAAGTCATCACGAACCTTGTCCTCAATGCCGTGCAGGCCATGCTCACAGGCGGCACGTTACGGATCGAGACATCCGTGAAAGAATCCTATCTCCATATTTCGATCCAGGATACTGGCACAGGCATTCGCCCTGAAATCCTACCCCGCATTTTTGATCCATTCTTTACCACCAAGGATGTGAATCAGGGAACCGGTTTGGGATTATCGGTTGTGCATGGCATTATCACAGCGCACCAGGGGCAGATCTCCGTCGAAAGCACACCGGAAAAAGGTGCGCGTGTCACAGTTTCTCTGCCGATCAGTCATCCACCCGAACCTGTACGTACGCGAGGAGCAACACATGACAAAACCTTGTGCTGAGAAAATTCTGGTTGTCGATGATGCCGTTGACACGCTTGAGGTGATTCGTCGCAATCTGATGCATGTTGGACATCAAGTATGGACAGCCACAAGCGTACAGGAGGCTGTAAAAACACTTGAAACCAAACCCTTTGATATTGTGATTACCGATTTTCGGATGCCGAAAACCAGTGGGCTGGATCTAGTACGCCATGTACGCGAAAACTACAAGCATATGGAAATCGTCATGATCACGGGATATGCATCGATACCGGGCGCTGTGACTGCTATGCAGACGGGCGCGCACGAGTATCTAGCCAAACCATTTACGGACGCTGAGCTATTGGATGTCGTGCACCGCGCAGCAGAGCGGATCCGGCGCCGCACCCCATTCGATGCACCGGTTGCAACATCGGATCATAACTGGGGACTGCTCGGATCCTCACCCGCAATGCAAGCGGTCTTTCGCAGCATCCAAAAGGCGGCACAATCATCGGCCACCGTTCTCATTCTGGGAGAAAGCGGTACCGGTAAGGAGCTTGTGGCCCGCGCCATTCACTATAGTAGCAAGCGGCGCGCAGCCGCCTTTGTCCCTGTTAACTGTGGCGGCATCCCCGAAGGACTCCTGGAAAGTGAACTTTTTGGTGCACGCAAAGGTGCTTTTACCGGAGCCCACGAATCCCGTGCCGGCTTTTTCCAGACGGCGGATGGAGGCAGCATTTTTCTGGATGAAATTGCCGAACTATCTATGACGATGCAAACGGTTTTACTGCGCGTTCTGCAAGACAAGGCCGTATTTATGGTGGGGTCACGCCAACCAAGCAAAGTAGATGTACGTATTATCGCCGCCACCAACAAGGATGTCGAAAACCTGGTATCAAAAGGTGCGCTGCGAGAAGATCTCTATTACCGCATTAACGTTATCCCGATCACCATTCCCCCCTTGCGGGAGCGTGGGGAGGACATTCCGCTACTGATCCGACATTTTTCTGCTCGTTATGCAACCGAGCTTGATAAACCCGCACCACAATTTACCGACCGCGTGCTGCATAATCTTCAAAACTACCCTTGGCCAGGCAACGTACGTGAACTGGAAAATGTAATCCAACGTCTCGTACTCATGGCCGAAGGTGATTCTATTGATGCTGCTGACCTGCCCGAATTAATGCGTTTCTCGGCAATACAGCCCGAATCGGGGCTGCGTTCGCTTGCCGATGTGCAGGCAGAACACATCTGCAACGTCCTGAACGCCGTTGGTGGCAACAAGAGCCAGGCTGCAAGAATTTTGGGAATCGACCGCAAAACACTGCGGGACAAATTTCGCAGCGCAAACGCGTAAATGTTGCGCTTGGTTGGGGCATTTCCCCCGGACTGGGGATTTTCTCTCCGACACGATGGTCCCTACCAACACCGCGCCTGTAGAGCGCGAACGCCGCCTCGATCCATATAGCGAGTCATGAAAAGTGGCTATCCCTTTGCAGCATGATCACTTACAAAAGTCTGACCACCACGAACAAGCAGATGGTCTGCCTTCGCGCACCCCAACACAATCTTTTGGCATGCAATTTGCGGTGTAGTAGCCCGTAGCACCCACACAAAGGAGGGAAGGTATGTCGAAGGACAAGCCGAATATTCGGGAAAACAGACGCAAGCCGACACTGACATTGAAACAAAAACGGGAGATGAAACGCGCAAAGCGTCTTCTGTTTGCCAAAACGACGGAAATACAAATGCGATTGCAGACGGCATAAACCACGTTACCTGGCCGGATGGTGCATCGCGTATACACCGTTTGTAGGGACGGGCACACCCCAAACAACAGATAGCGTCCCTTGACGATTTCGTGCTCTGCACCACCGGCCGGGAACTCCTAAAGGAAAGAGTGAGAGATGAGAGATCAAAGCATCATTTTGACATGGCCCGATCATGCTGAACTAACCAACTTGGTCGAAGAGCAGCGCTATCGCGCCAACCAGCATGACGCTACTGCATTTGAACGCCTGGCGGTCGAGCTGGCACGCGCAAAACTCGTTGCTTCGCAGGATGTTCCTTTCAATGTGGTTACTATGAATACGTCATTCCGTGCCCGTGACCTCGATACAAAAGAAAAACTGAACCTGACTTTGTCGTGGCCGGACGAGGCTGACCCCTTCAATAACTGCATTAACGTACTCGCACCCTTGGGAATGGCTCTACTGGGGTGCCGGGTCGGGCAAAATGTTGTCTGGTCGACCCCAGGGGGACGCCGCCGCTTGTGCGTGGAAGAAATTATCTACCAACCGGAACACGACGTGCCCATGGAGGCATGTTAACACCAGGAGCCGTAATGCAACGTACCACTCATGATCCTATTATCGTGGTGGTTTCATCGCTACAACCAGATGCGGATCTGCGCGCATATGCCAAAATGCTTACCGCACATCGCCCGGCTCAAATATGCAGTATAAACGCGACGCATTCCGATCCATTCGTAACCGCATGGGGCTACTGCGAAAACACCAACGGCAATACATTTTTCGGCGAATCCATTAGCAAGCTGAACCTAAACGATGCCGTTGGACTGATCGTTTCCGAGTGGCTCGAGGATCCGGAAAACATGCAGGAAGTACTGCGACGGGGGCATCGTCTCGGCGTTCCCGTTGTCATCATTCGCAATCCGACTCCACAACCGCGCGGTAGAATTGTCGTGGCTACCGCCGGTGGCCCCAATGTACTGCAAATGATGTGGGTTGCACGGGAATTCGCCGAAGCCCTGCAAATTCCCGTTCACCTTTTGCGCATTATGCAATCAAACGCAAACACCCACAATAATGGTGCCTTCGCACTGGATGCATGCGCCTGCCGCTTGCTACGCATGAAAGCCAACCTTGAGGTGCATCGATCAGAACTGGTGGAAGAAAAAATTATCGAGAATGTTGCGCCAGAGGACATGCTCGTGCTGGGAGCTCCCAGCGCCCTGAGCATTACAACCGCCTTCACGCAATCCCTACCCTACAAAATTGCACGCCGACTCAAAACGCCGGTCATGCTGCTTTCCATGCCCCCGCAGGATGAAATCAACCTTCACACATTGCTATGGGGGGATCTGATTCAAACCAAAGCGCAATTTCACAACAAACAGGAGGCCCTGTCATGCATGATCGACAACCTCGTCTATCACAACCATATCCCGCTTGCGGATCGAAAAACGATGCTAGAACGAGCCGCACAACGTGAAGCACTCATGCCAACCGCTATGGATTGCGAAACAGCATTCCCGCATATCACCATCAGCGGCCTTTACGGAATCGTCGGCTGCATGGCCATTTGCCCGAGTGGTGTCGACTTCGGTAGCCAGGATGGCCATCTAACCCGTTTTATCTTCCTGCTGGTAACACCTGATCAATTTTATGGCGAATACCTTGCGACGGTAGCCACACTCGCCCGTACCATGATGCGTACGGAAACGCGAGCCGCCTTACTGGAATGCACCACGCCAGAGGAGGTACGCCATATTCTGGCCCCTTAACCGACACCTTATAGTGTGCATTATGCCAGCGAGCACCAACCGTGCCATGAAAACCGCCTGTAAGTGGGTCTACTGCGGCTTTTCAATCTGCAGGAAAGGCACAATGCCCCGCCATGTTAACAAGAAGGAATCAGCATGGCCGATATCCAACAAAACCCCTTGTCGGATGAAGGTGGGTGCGCTACCGTTTCATTAATCGTAGCGCCCACAGATGAGCTACCGGACGGTGCGCCCGAAACAAGGACGCCCGAACAAGGGGCTCACTGCGTTCCGCATTCTGAAAAAACAAACCGAAGGGTTATGATAGCATGAACAAAAAAGGTATAATATTGATTGCAAGCAGTATATTGCTGATTGTCGGCAACCTAATTGCTACCGAAAAGGAGCTTGTCGAAGGCCAGCATCTGAGCGCTGGCATCCAAGCACATGACGTCATTGGAAAGGGTGAGGGTAGTACCTCCGACTTTACGGATCTCGGTCTTGGCCTTTTTCTACATTGGAGCATCAGCTCGGTGAAAGAAATGAATATCAGTTGGCCAATGATTCCCGGCCGAGTTCTCGCCAGAAGCGAAAAACTTAGTCCAAAAGAACTGGAACGTGTTATCGAGGAGAAAGATTTCAACCTTAACGGTGAAACATGGACCATAACACCCAACGCCTACTGGGCATTGGCACAAGATTTCAATCCCTCTTCATACGACCCTGACAAGTGGTGCAAGGCAGCCAAAGAGGCCGGTTTCTCTTATATTGTTCTGACCGTACGCCATCACGATGGATTCGCAATGTGGCCTTCTGAATACGGCAGTTTCAACACCAAGAACTTCATGGGCGGTCGCGACCTAATAAAACCCTTTATTGATGCCTGTCGAAAACACGGCATGAAGGTCGGCCTCTATTTCTCACCACCGGACTGGTATCACATGCGCGAGATCCACAATTTTCTTTACTGGCGTGCAAGCAGAATATATCCCGACCTTAGTCTCGACGCCAATCTCAACCAGAGAAAGGGCAACATCAGCCAATCGAAACGGCGCGAACTCCACGCAGAGAACGCAAAGATAATCCGAGGACAGATCACTGAATTGCTAACAAATTATGGAGAGATTGACGTATTTTGGTTTGATGGGAGTCTGCCAAGTGACAGCATCAGCCTCGAGGAGATCCGAGAGCTACAGCCGAATATCAAAATGAACAACCGTGGTGGTGAAGGAGGCGATTTCGAGACTTTTGAACGACATTTCCCTGGAAGACGCCCTTCAGGTAATGTGCCCGCCGAATTTTGCGATACATGGAACGGCAGGTGGCCACACACGACGGATCCTTTTCGCGCACCAGCCTGGGCAACAGGACAACTTGCAAAATGCCGTGCATGGAACATGAATTTTCTCCTGGGAATCGGTCCCATGGCAAGCGGTGATTTCAGTCCTGAGGCTTATGCCAATATTGCCAAACTTGCCGAATGGATGAAGATCCACAAGGAGTCCGTTCTTAACGGGGCAGTATCACTTCCCAGCGGAGAAAAGGCCAATGTCGCGGCAACCGCAAACGGCAACACCCGCTACCTGTTTGCGATCCATTCTTTCCGCGAACCGACTGAAAACGTTGCCGACGAGCAGGGTTCTACCGGTAATTTCGGTCGTACTCCTGAATTACAAGACCCGGCGAAGGATCTGATCATGACACTTTCCGGTATCAACAAGCCGAGTTCCGTCACGCTCATGCGCACAGATAAAGCTCTACCGCATACTTATGATGCGGCAACACAAACACTAACGTTGACTCTAGAGGCATCGAAGCGTAGCGACAATACAGATGTGATCAAAGTCAGTTTAAATTAAGACTCAGAGATCGGGATGCCCCCTCCCCCTTGCGAGTAAGCGCCTCCCACCCCCACCAAAAGTACGGATTGTGGTAATTGAGTAATTGGGGACGGTAATTTGAGCGGGGGTTTTGCCGATTCGCTCGATGTTGTTGTTTATGGAGTCGATGTGCTGTTGTTATATTGTGCAAAATGCGGATCCGAAACTATACCTGGACGCACGGCATTGAGATCGAAGCGCGTTTGACTTCGGCCTTGACCTCACCAGCCCGTTCCGGCTACATTTCTGCCATCAAAATGCTCATTCAGGCCGGTTCCATCGGGCTGGTGCCCGTGCAGCCTGAAAAGCGATTTCGTATCAGTCAACTACAACCAAGGCCCCAACCATGATCAAAAGCAAACTCCTAGCAGCCCGACCTATCCACCTTTTTACCCTTATCTCCCTGTTCGCCACGGGGCCACTCTCCGCCCTTGAATCACGCGATGTCGATGTCTGCGTGTACGCCGCGACCCCCTCGGGCATCGTCGCGGCGATGGCGGTGAAACGGGCCGGCAAGTCGGTCGTGATCGTCGAGCCGAGCCGCTGGGTCGGGGGGATTTTGGGCGCAGGGATCAAGCCGCTGCAGGACTGCCCGAATCCCGCCGCCACCGGAGGCATGACCCACAAGCTGATCCACGAACTCGGGAACGACCCCGAAATCATCCGGGCGAATTTCCTCCGTCTGATCGAGGAACACGGCATCGAAGTGATCTACGAACACCGCATCAGCAAAGCCGAGAAGGACGGACGCCGGCTCCAGTCCGCCGTTTTCGATCTCGCCCACTTCGACGAACTCGGTTGCCCCCCGGCAGAGGCCACTAAAAAAGGCAATCTCCGCGTCACCGCCAAGGTCTTCATCGACGCCAGCTACGACGGCGACCTCATGGCCCGAGCCGGAATCTCTTACCTGATCGATCGCGAATCGACGGAAACCTTCGGCGAAGAGGTGGCCGGCATCCGCGAGCCGACCGAACTCGCCCCCCTCGATCCCTTTGTGGTTCCCGGCGACCCCGCCAGCGGCACGCTCCCCTGGATCACCGCGAAGCAGACCGAACCGATCGGCTCCTCCGACCCGCATATCCAGGCCTACAACTACCGCTTCTACATCACTACGGATTCCCGCAGGCGGGCGCCGATCACTCCGCCCGACGATTACGATCCGGCCGAATTCGAACTCGTGGGCCGCTACGTGGAATACCTGAAGACCGCCTATCCCGATGCCGGAGAACTCACCAGGCGGCTTGACCGGATTTTCCCTGGCTGGTTTAACCACGGTGATTTCAACTATCATCGCAACTCACTCTTCACCAATGCCCCAGTGGGTGTCAGCCATCTCTACGCAAATGGCGACTACGCCGAAAAGGCCCGCATCTGGAAGCTCCACCAGAACTACATGCGCGGTCTCCATCATTTCCTCAGCACCGATCCGAGGGTCCCGGAATCTTTCCGCGAGCGGACCGCCCGCCGCGGGCTCGACATCACCCGCCACCCCGATACCGCCGGATGGCCGCACCAGCTCTACGTTCGCCTCACCCGGCGTCTCCAGGGGCGCTACACCGTGACCAGCCACGACGTCTACAACCGCACCTCCGTGGACGATCCGGTCGCCCTCGCCCAGTATGGCATCGACACCTACCCCTCGCGCCGCGTCTGGCTCGAACAGGACGGCAAAACCTTCGTCGGTCTTGAAGGTTGGATGTTCGTCGGCGGCGCGGCCGGCCCCACCCGCATTCCTTATCCGATTCCCTATCGCTCCCTCACGCCACTGGCCGAGGAGTCGGAAAACGTGCTCGTCTCGGTGTGCTTCTCCGCCTCCTTCCTCGGTTACGCTTCGGCGCGGATGGAACCCACCTTCATGATCTGCGGCGAAGCCTCCGCCATCGCCGCCTGCCAGGCGATCGACGAGGGAGTCGCGGTGCAAGAGATCGATGCCGCCCGCTTCCGCAGTTCGCTCGATGATGCCGGGATGCTGCTGGAATGGACCGAAGAAGCCCGGAAAGCCGTAGAAGCCAAGAGGGAAATCGGGAAAGAAGCCGAGAGAGAAGCAATGAGAGCCCTCTATGACCATAGAGACGGCAAGTGAGTGCGCGGCCTTTTCTCCCAGGCTAAGTTCGCCCCAGAAGACCGCATCCCGCAATCCGAGTGGGACCGGATCAAGCCGGGCTGGGAATGGCTTTTCCCCAAGATCGATTTGTCCGCCGAAGCCTTGGCGAAGGAGAAGGTACTGTGATGAGAAAGGGAG
>SLBU01000005.1 GCA_007126175.1 Kiritimatiellia bacterium | reverse complement strand
TGCTGCTGGCGACGGATTTTTCTGGGACGGCGGTGGATACACGTGACATGGCGTTTCCCCGCGTGGGCACGCCGGATGATCCAGCCTACCGGCCTACGGGGTTGCGGTGGAGTAGTTTGCGTCATCCAATTCGTAATTTTCGGATGTATCTGCGGGCGCGCTGGAATGCGTCGCGAACCGATCTTTTGACCTTTTTGCGTTTGCGCCAGCCTGCTTGGGCCAGTGATGTGTTACTGACGCTGGTGAGCGAGTACCGGGGGCGGGATGCTGCCGAGCGAACGGATGCGGAAATGCAACGACACGTGCTGGCGGCACACCGTTTCTTTTATACCGAGTTGCACGCTTTCGGGGAGGCTAGAGATTGATGACGATTTCGAGGTCCTGATCGCGGGGGGCACCCCCTTCGATCGCGCGGCGGTAATGCTGCCGGGCTTTTTCGAGATCGGGTTGGCTATCGCGCAGAATGAGTTGGGCCATGTTGTAGTGTGCGGCAGGCTCGTGCGGGAAATCTGCCAGGTGTTGTTCCAGGACTTTGCGTGCTTCGTCGAGCTGATCCTGTTTGACATGCAGCGCAGCCAGGAATAAGGCGGCTGCGGGGTTTCCTGCTTGTTCCATGGTGCGGTAGGTGGTTTCCATGGCGGTTGGATCTCCCTCCGCGAGGCTCTGGAGTTGTTGTCGGGTGACGGCTACGGGTTGGGCGGGTTGTGGTGCCGCGGGTGTGGGGGATTCGGTCTGTGTGCGTGCCATTCGCTGCCGGATCATGGCCATTTGGTTGCGGCAGTAGGCAATCCGAAAGCGTACGAGATCCGGAGCAAATGTGGGGAAGGATTGCATGAATTGTTCATAGGCACGAACGCTGGCGCCATAAAGGCGCCCGGCGTCTTGCAGTGCTCCGCTTTCCAGTGCGTTATCCGCGCGTTCGAGGAGTCGGGAAATGGAGGAGAATTGCTGATCTGCGGCGATGGTGTCATCGGCGGCGTGCGCAGGCGCGAGCCAACAAGATGCGATCATAAGGAACAGGGGAATCATGTGCTTGTTCATGCGGTCTCCGGATTGGGGCATCATGGGGGGTTAATACGCATTGCGATTGGTAAACAGGGTTTTGAGCAAGATCTTGAAATCGAAGCTCAAGGACCAGTTTTCGAGGTAATAGAGATCGTATTTGACGCGTTCGGTCAAGTCTGTGTTTCCGCGGAGGCCATTGACTTGTGCCCACCCGGTCATACCTGGTTTGGATACGTGGCGGAACATGTATTTCACGATTTCCCCTTTGAACTGTTGAACAAAATGGGGGCGTTCAGGGCGTGGCCCCACAAGGCTCATGTCGCCTTTGAGTACATTCCAGAACTGGGGGAGTTCATCTAGATTATGGGAGCGCAGAAAGGTTCCGATGGGTGTCCGGCGCTGGTCATTGGGGCTGGCCCAGACGGGGCCGCTCGTGGCTTCGGCATCCAGGGGCATCGTCCGCAATTTGTATAGGTTGAAGGGGTGGCCCCCTTCTCCGCAGCGTTGTTGGACATAGAATGCCGGGCCGGGGGAGGACTTCTTGATCAGGATGGCGGCCACTGCAATAACCGGGGCAGCCAGGAGGAGTCCGAACATGGCGCCGGCGATATCTTCCATTCGTTTCATGATGCGGTTCCAGAATTGGTCCAGGGGCCAGGGGCTGATGCCCAACAGGGGGATGTCGTTGAGGGATTGCACATCCATGCTGGTCGTCATGATACGGAAAAGGTCGGGCACCATTTTGAAATTGATCAGGTTGTGCTCGCACAGCATCAGGATTTGTACGATCCTCGGATGCGGAATGGAAGCATCCGTGAGGATGATTTCATGTATGTTGCGTTGGGTTACAATCTGCTCGATCTGCTCGAGGCGTCCGCAAATGCGTTCCGGTGGTATGGACGGGTCGTGTTGCTGCTGGTCGGTTTCGATGAAGCCGGCCACATTGGCACGCAGCATGGGTTCCTGTTTCAGGGTCTGGGTTAATCGTGCGGCTACGTGATCGGTGCCAAGAATCAGGACATTCATGCGTTGCGTGCTGTGGCGTGCAAGGTTCCACTCGATGCGGTAGAGGATGTAGCGCTCGAGCAGAACCAGAAACACGACGGTTCCGAATGCCATACCGACGACCAAACGGGCATAATTGGCCTGGTTTTGCATGGCGAAGGCGAGAACGGCGGTTCCGAGTATCCCCATGCCGACGGCTTTGATGATGCGAGGGATCTTATCGACAAAGACACCGGTCTGGGGACGAACGAAGAGTGCCTCATGGCGGAATACAAGAAGCATCAGCAGGGTGGATACCGTGGCACCGATGCTGTAATGTTGAAAGAGATTGTCCGGAGGCGGAATCGTCAGGGGAATGAGTCCGCTACGGAAACGCAGCCACGTTGCCAGCAGGATTCCGCCGAAGATGGCGGCGGCATCGATGAGGACAGCCAAGAGGCTCAGTAGATTATCGGATGTATCCTTGTGTCTCGTTTCCATAAGGGGGGCATGATATAGTGGTGGGTGCTGAGTGGCAAGTGGCGAGTGGTTGGGTGCGTAGATTTGTAGGTTTTGGCAGAAAGGTTCCGGGCTTTGGTGCGATCAATATGGGTATTTTTCACATGTAGGGTTGAGGTGAAGGGTGTCGAAAAAACGTAGTTGTATAGCCATACGGGGTGCGCGGCAGCACAATTTGCAGAATTTGGATGTGGATATTGGTCTGCATCAGTTGACGGTTGTGACGGGGGTGAGTGGTTCGGGTAAGAGTTCGTTGGCATTTGATACGGTTTATGCGGAGGGGCAGCGCCGTTACGTGGAAACCTTTTCGCCGTATGCGCGGCAGTTTCTGGAGCGGATGGATAAACCGGTGGTGGATGAGATACGTGGGATTCCACCTGCCGTGGCCATTGATCAGACGAATCCTGTGCGTACGTCGCGTTCCACCGTGGGGACAATGACCGAGCTCAATGATCACATCAAGCTCTTGTTTGCACGGGTCGCCCGCCTCATCTGCCAAGGCTGTGGTACGATCGTGACGCGCGACACGCCGGAGTTGGTGGCAGACACCTTGTTCGGGCAGTGTGCGGATGGCAGCCGCCTGCATATTCTTTTTCCGGTGCAGGTTCCGGAAGCGTATCCGGTAGCCGATGCGCTGGCCGCGTTGCAGAAGCAGGGGTATGATCGGATTACAGACGAGGGCGGGGGGAAGCTGGTTGTGGTGCAAGACCGCGTGGTTTTGCGGGCCGAGAACCGCGGCCGTCTGTTGGACAGCATTGAGGCGGCCTACCGGCATGGCAATGGCCGGGTAGTCGTGCAGCAGGAAGACGATACCTGCCTGTATTTTTCGGCGGATCTGCATTGTGCCGCCTGCGATCTGCACTACCGCGATGCGGTGCCGAGTTTGTTTTCGTTTAATTCGCCAGTGGGCGCGTGTGAGATGTGCCGTGGTTTTGGACGAACGATCGGCATTGATATGGGGTTGGTGATTCCGGATGCATCCTTATCCCTGCGTGCGGGGGCCGTTCGCCCCTGGCAATCGAAGAGTTACCGGGAGTGCCAGGAGGACCTCCTGCGCTTTGCCAGGCAAGCGCGCATTCCGGTGGACAAGCCCTGGGACGCGTTGACGGCGCGTCAGCAAAGCTGGGTTGTGGATGGTGTGGGTCGGTGGGAGGATGGCAAATGGTATGGGGTGCGTGGTTTTTTTGCTTGGCTTGAGAGCAAGAGCTATAAGATGCATGTGCGGGTTATGTTGTCCAAGTACCGCGCTTACAGCGTCTGTGAGGTCTGTGGGGGTGCCCGATTGAAGCCGGAGGCGTTGTGGTGGCGGTTGGGCCCGGCTGCGGGCTTGCATATGCACGACGTGATGCTGCTTCCACTCTCGGATTGCCATCGTTTTTTCGCGGAGCTGCGGTTGGGGCCGCAAGAGGCAGCCGCGGTGGCGCCGTTGCTCCACGCGATTCGGACGCGGCTGCACTATCTGTGTGAGGCGGGACTGGGATATCTGACATTGGACCGGCAATCGCGAACGTTGAGCGGCGGGGAGGTGCAACGGATCAATCTGACGACGGCATTGGGGACGACGCTTGTCAACACCTTGTTCGTGCTGGATGAACCCACGATTGGGCTGCATGCCCGTGATACGGCACGAATTATTGGTATTTTGCAGCGTCTGCGGGACAGTGGCAATACCTTGCTGGTGGTGGAACATGATCCGGATGTGATCCGTGCTGCCGATCGGGTGATTGATATGGGGCCTGGGGCAGGCGCTGCGGGTGGAGAGATTGTGTATGCCGGTGATGTGGCCGGCCTGCTGGCATCGGCGGGTTCTGAGACGGGCGCGTATGTACGCGGGGATAAGGCTGTAGGCCGTGATCTGGCTTGGCTCCCGGTGCCGTCGCGGAATGGGCCTTGCCTTTCAATTCGTGGTGCCGCGGCACATAATCTGCAATCGATTGATGTGGACGTTCCCTTGCGACGGTTGGTGTGCTTTTCGGGGGTGAGCGGAAGTGGCAAGAGTACGTTGCTGGAGACATGTCTTTATCGTGGGATATTGCGTGCGCGTGGGATGTCAACGGATACCCCGGGCGAGGTAGCTTCGATTACGGGGGCTGAGGGGTTTGCGCAAATCGTGCTGATTGACCAACATCCGCTAGGTAAGACAACCCGTTCGAATCCGGCCAGCTACACGGGGGCTTGGCAAGCGATCCGCAGTATATTTGCGAAAGATCCCCTTGCGGTGTCGCGTAGCTACAAGCCCGGGACATTCAGTTTTAATAGTGGGTTGCGTTGTGAGGCTTGCGGGGGGAATGGTTTTCAACGGGTTGAAATGCAGTTTTTGAGTGATGTGTATTTACGCTGTCCGGTTTGTGATGGTAGCCGGTTCCAGGAAGAGGTGCTTGATGTGCGTCTGGATTTGGCAGGACACCCGGGGGTGCATGTGGCGGATGTGCTGGAGATGCCGGTGCATGTGGCGTTGGAGGCATTTGCGGATTATCCGGCGGTACTGAAGGCCTTGCGCCCGCTGGTGCGGACGGGGCTCGGTTATGTGCGTCTGGGGCAACCTGTAACCACGCTCAGTGGTGGGGAGGCGCAGCGTTTGAAATTGGCAGCATATTTGCAGGAGGCGCAGGGTGCGGGGCCGGTACTTTTCATGTTGGATGAGCCGACGACGGGGTTGCATATGGCCGATGTGGCGGTGCTGCTGCAAGCGTTGCGGGCCCTGGTGTTGGAGGGACACAGCGTGTTGGTGATCGAGCACCATCTGGATGTGATCGGCGCGGCAGATTGGATTGTCGATCTGGGGCCGGAGGGCGGCAACGCAGGGGGGCATGTCATATTTACGGGGCCGCCGGCAAAAATGGTGGATTGCGCGGCGAGTTATACGGGGCGGGCGCTGCGGGCTGCGTGGGCCGCCACGCGGCGGCGTGATGTGGTGGCGGATGATCTTCTGCCCCTGGCGGCAGAAGGGGCTGCTGCATATGGAGGCAAGGAGCATCCTGTTATTCGGATTCAGGGGGCCCGGGAACACAATCTTAAGGGGATTGATGTGGCCATTCCGCGAGATGCTTTTACCGTGATTACGGGATTGAGCGGCAGTGGCAAGAGTACTGTAGCCTTTGATATTCTCTATCGCGAGGGGCAGCGGCGCTATCTGGATTCGTTGAATGCCTATGCCCGTCAATTTGTGCAGCCGGCTGTGCGTGCCGATGTGGATGCGGTGACGGGAGTGCCTCCCACGGTGGCGATAGAGCAGCGCATCAGCCGTGGTGGATTGAAGAGTACGGTGGCGACGATCACGGAAATCTATCATTTTCTGCGGCTGCT
>SLBU01000064.1 GCA_007126175.1 Kiritimatiellia bacterium | reverse complement strand
TGAGTGGCGGCGGTGGTGGCCACCGCTTATCTCAACGTTTGCCTCTACAGGGATCAACCCGGCAGGCGGTGCAGGCAAGGGGTAGAATGCCGGATGCTCTTGACGGATTATATCTGGTTCGTTAGGTTCAGAATATGTGCAATCTGTGTAAAATGCTGTGGATTGAACTGCGTTCCTTGCGGAAGTGGTCTTTGGGATATCTGTTTGTCTTGATGTTGTCGGTGTTTCTGGCTGGCTGCAGGACGAGCGAAACTCTTGATGTGCCGGACGCTGCGCAGGTATTTTCGCTATCTGCCTCCGTGGATGTAGCGAGCGAGGGGGCATTGTCGCTTTCGCTGGATGATGCCGTGTTGATGGCATTGCAGCGAAACCGTTCGTTGCGCGTGGAGATGCTGGAGCCGCTGCGTGCGCAAACGCAGATAGATCGGGCGCGCAGCGGGTTTGATCCGGTTCTCTCGGCGGAAGCTTCGACCGGGCGTGAACGCACCGAGCGTTTTCCGGATGAGCTGGAAGAGCCGATTCGTGATTTTCGGGAGCAATACGATGTGCGTGCCGGGGTTGGTCGATCTTTCACGACGGGCACCGATATTCGTGTAGATGTTTCCACGAGCGCGACGGATTCGGATCGTGTTGCCCAGCCCCAGCACCGGGTACGGGGGGGACTCTCCCTGACGCAGCAATTGTTGCGTGGGCGCGGACGGGACGTGAACCGGATTGCGATTCGGCAGGCGGAGTTGTCGGTCGACATTTCGGAACAGGAGTTGCGAGGGTTTGCGGAGGCCTTGCTGGCAGAGGTGGAGCAAACCTATTGGTCTTATGTGCTGGCACAGCGCGAGATGGAGATTGTTGCGGCCTCCGTGGCGTTGGCGAACAAGCAGCTTGCGGCAACGCGCGAGCGAATTACCTTTGGACAGGTGGCACCGGTGGAAATTGCGGCAGCCGAGGCGGAACTGGCATTACGCGAGCAGGCCAGCATTGATGCCCGGAGTAACCTGGAGCATTTGCGCCTGAGATTGTTGCGCTATTTGAACCCGGAAGCGGGCGCTGTCGGTTGGGACCGGGAGATCGTGTTGCTGGATGCGCCGGGAGAGCCGGACGCGGAAGATGTGGAAGAGGTTGCCGCGCATGTGGAGGCTGCGCTGTTGTGGCGTCCCGAGCTGCGTGAAGCGCACTTGCGGCTGGAGTCGCAGTCGCTAGAGGTTGTGCGAACGCGCAATGGCTTGCTACCGGAATTGGCCTTTTTTGCGCGGTTAGGCAAAACGGGGTTTGCGGATTCGTTTGGGTCCGCGACATCGAATCTGGATGGCGATAGTTATGATGCGGTTGTTGGCTTCCAGCTTCAGCACACGCTCGGCCGGCGCGATCGGAAGGCGGACCATGCCTACGCGCGTCTTACGCAGCGACAGGTGGAGGAGAGCCTTGCGAATCTACGGCAACTGATTGAGATGGATGTTCGCTCGGCGTATAACGAGGTGCTGCGCAGTCGCCAGCAGATTGATGCGAGTTCGGCGACACGGCGCTTGCAGGAGTCGCTGCTGCGTACGGTGAACGAGCGATTTGAAGCCGGGCTGGCAACCGTGCTGGATGTTGTGCAAGTGCAGCGAGATCTGCTGGCGTCCGAAATTGCAGAGGCGGGGGCGACTATTTCTTACCAGCAGGCCCTGACGGATTTTTACCGGTTAGAGGGAACCTTGTTGGCCCGCCGCGGCGTTACCGGTCCGGGCGCTGTGATTGCAGTGGTGCCGGAAACATTCATGGAGTAAGGAGGAAAAATGGCAATCAAGAAGCGCAGAGGGATACGCGCGATCATTATTGCGCTGGTGGCACTGGCAGTGGTTTTGCTTGGCTGGCAACGATTTCGGGGTGATGGCGGCGGACGCCCCCCTTTCAATACGGTAACGGTGGATCGTGGCGACCTCGAACAGACCATCACGGCCACGGGAAGCTTACACCCGCTGATACAGGTGGAGGTCGGCTCGCAGGTTTCCGGCAACCTTTCGGACGTCTTGGTGGATTTCAACGACGAAGTCGAGAAGGGGCAGGTGTTGGCGCGTCTGGATTCCTCGACGTTCGAGGCCGCCTTGCAGCAGGCCGAAGCCGAGTTGGATAGTGCCGAGGCGGATTTGATGCTGGCCGAGACCGAGGCGCACCGGATGCGGCAGTTGCGCGAGCGCGATCTGGTTCCACAGGCGGATGTGGATCGGACCGAAGCGCGGCTGCGTCAGGCACAGGCTACCGTGCGCATCCGGAGTCATGCACGGGACCGGGCCCGCACGGAGGTTGAGCGTTGCACAATTTATTCCCCGATTGACGGGATCGTGATCTCGCGCGCCGTGGATGTGGGGCAGACGGTGGCAGCGAGCATGACTGCGCCGGTTCTGTTTACCATTGCCAATGATCTCACGCAGATGCAGATCCACTCGCATGTACCGGAGGCTGATATCGGCGGCATTCGTGCGGGGCAGCGGGTGGAATTTACGGTGGATGCCCATCCGCATACATTTACCGGACAGGTCGTGCAAGTTCGCAATGCGCCCATCATTGAACAGCATGTGGTCATGTATGATACCGTGATCTCGGTATCTAATCCTGATCGGTTGCTGAAGCCGGGCATGACGGCTACGGTATTGATCGTGACGGATTCGCGTGAGGATGTGCTGCGTGTGCGCAACACAGCACTACGCGTGCGGTTGCCGGATCGTCTGCTTCCGGATCAACCCGAATTGCCGGACGATGGTGAGACTTGGCGGCTGGTGTATCGTTTGGCTGGCGGGGATCCGCAGGGACGTTTGGAGGCCATTTCCGTGCGGACGGGCGTTAGTGATGGGGTCTGGACCGAGGTTTATGAAGGCATTCACGAGGGGGATGTGCTGGTGACTGGCATCAATCTCGAGGCCCAGGCGCAGTCGGAGGGGCGTAGTTTGTTTGGTCCCGGTCCGGCACAATTCTAGAGGAGTAACCATGCCCGTGATTCAGCTAGAAGACATCCGGAAGTGCTATCATGTGAGCGACACACAGGATGTGCATGCGCTGCGTGGTGTTTCGCTGGTGTTTGAAGCGGGGGAGTTTGCTGCCATCATGGGGCCAAGTGGATCCGGGAAATCCACGCTGCTGAATGTTCTGGGAGGTCTGGATCGTCCGACGTCGGGCACCTATCATCTGGATGGCGAGGAAGTGGTGGCATTGGAACCCGATCGCCTGGCGGCGGTACGCAACGAGAAGATCGGGTTCGTCTTCCAGAATTTCAATTTGCTTTCGCGCACCACGGCACTGGAGAACATAGAACTGCCGATGATGTATAATCGGCAGGGGTTCACGCTGAAGGAGATCCAGCGGCGTGCGCGCGAGGGGTTGGAGATGGTCGGGTTGGCGGATCGTGCCAGCCATTATCCGAGTCAGCTTTCCGGCGGACAGCAGCAACGGGTGGCCATTGCGCGGGCGCTTGTCAATCGTCCAGCCGTCCTGCTGGCGGATGAGCCGAGCGGGAATCTGGACTCGCGCACGACATTGGAAATCATGGAAATCTTCCAGCGTTTGAATGCGCAAGGCATCTTGATTGTGATGGTAACGCACGAGCCAGAGATTGGCCAGTATGCGCATCGGGTTATCACGATGCGGGATGGACGGGTGTGCAAGGATGTGCCAGTTGCGGAACCGTTCGTGGCAAGCCGCGAAAAGGAGCGGTTGCCGGCAGATACACGCGAGGATGCGTCTGATGAATAAGTATTTTCTGATGCTGGTGGCGGTACGGGCATTGCGGCGCAATGCGATGCGTTCGTTGCTGACGACGCTCGGTGTTGTTATCGGGGTGGGTGCGGTTATCACAACCGTCAGTATCGGGCATGGTGCCCGCGTGCAGGTGGAAGAACAAGTCAACCGGCTTGGACAGAATGTTGTGCTGGTGTTTCCGGGGAGCCGCACGTTGGGGGGTGTCAATATTGGTGGTGGCACCGTTAACACCTTGACCGTGGAGGATGCCCTGGCGATTCAGGACGAAATTCCCGAAGTGGTGGCTGCCAGCCCGGAGGTTCGCTCGCAGCGGCTGATCAACTACGGGAATCGTAATTGGTTCTCGCGAATTTATGGTCAGTCGGCCGATTATCTGCAAATTCGTCAATGGCCACTCGAGAGCGGACGGATGTTCGACGAGGAGGATGTGGTACGCGCCCGCAAGGTGGCCGTAGTCGGCCAGACGATTGTCGAAGAATTGTTCGAGGGGATGGACCCGATTGGAGAGGTTGTCCGCGTGCGGGGGATGCCGCTGGAGATTATCGGTGTGCTCGGGCGCAAAGGTATGTCTCTGATGGGATCCGTGCAGGATGACATTGTGCTAATACCCTACAGCACGGCATTCCGGTATGTGTCCGGCCGGACCCATGCGATGGTTATCAATGTCCAGGTGTTCGATCAGGGGGCGATGTCCGTGGCGCAGCAGAAGATAACGGATCTTCTGCGTGAGCGGCATCGACTCGGGCCCGAACAGGATAATGATTTTACAGTGCAAACACAGGAGGAAGTGGCGCAGACGGCAACCGAGACGTCGCGGATTATGACATTTCTGTTGGGGGCCATAGCTGGTGTTTCGTTATTGGTCGGGGGTATCGGTATCATGAATATTATGCTTGTGAGCGTAACAGAGCGCACGCGCGAAATCGGTGTGCGTGTGGCATTGGGGGCGCGCAACCGGGATATTCTGCGGCAGTTCCTTGTGGAGGCCATTTTGCTGAGTTGCATCGGTGGCGTTATTGGCATACTGGGCGGGATGGTCTGTAGCGAGATTCTGGCGCGCCAGGCCGGGTGGCCCATTCAGTTACCGTATACGGCCATGCTCTATGCTTTTGGGTTTAGTGTCGGTGTCGGTGTGTTTTTCGGGTATTATCCCGCCCGCAAGGCGGCGCGGATGGATCCGATTGAAGCATTGCGGCATGAGTAAAAGAGAAGGAGCGTACGATGAGTTGGAATCCGAGTTTGGCGCCGATGTGTCCGGATGCAACGAATATGGATGCGATTGAGACGGTGATTGTGCCGCGGACGCGGGATCTGGGGAGCTTTGAAGTGCGGCGCGCCTTGCCGGCACCCGAACGGCAGATGGTGGGGCCGTTTATCTTTTTCGATCAGGCGGGGCCTGCTGAGTTTGTGACGAACCAGGGCATTGATGTGCGGCCGCATCCACATATTGGCCTCTCGACGGTAACCTATCTTTTCAAAGGAGAATTTCACCATCGGGATTCGCTAGGTTCGGATCAGATCATTTATCCTGGCGAGGTGAATTGGATGACGGCGGGCAAGGGTATTACGCATTCCGAGCGTACGAGCGTGGAGACGCGCAAGCATCCGCATAGCCTGTTTGGCATTCAGACATGGGTGGCATTGCCGGAGGAGACGGAAGATGCTGCGCCCGGCTTTGAACATTATGGCAAGGACGCTTTGCCGTTATTGGAGGCTGAAGGGAAGCAGGTACGATTGATACTGGGGTCTGCATACGGCCAGACATCGCCGGTAAAGGTTTCCTCGGACATGTTTTATCTGGATGTTACGTTAGAGGCAGGTGCTGCAATTCCCTTGCCGGACAATCATGAGGACCGTGGTATCTATGTTCTGGAGGGTAGTGTCAGTGTTGCTGGAACTTTGTTCGAGGCGGGGCGTATGATGGTCTTTCGTCCGGGAGACAAGGTTGCAGTCAAAGCGGTGGATCGCGGTGCGCGGCTCATGATGCTTGGTGGATCCACATTATCGGGGCCGCGTTATATCTGGTGGAATTTTGTGGCGTCCTCCCAGGAAAAGATCGAGGCGGCCAAGGAAGCCTGGCGCCGGGGCGACTGGCAAAGTGGGATGTTCCAGTTGCCGGTTGGCGACGATCAGGAGTTTGCACGCTTGCCGGATTCTTGAGTAGCATA
>SLBU01000022.1 GCA_007126175.1 Kiritimatiellia bacterium | reverse complement strand
AGCCATATCATTTGAGAAGTCGCTTGCGCGGTTGGAGGAGATTGTAGCGGGGATGGAGAGTGGTACGCTCAGTCTGGACGACATGATCGCACAGTTTGAGGAGGGGCAGAAATTGCTATCGTTCTGTTCAGGGAAACTGGACGAGGTGGAACGAAAGATTGAGCGCTTATTGACGAAGGAAGGTGCGGTTGAGACAGAGTCTTTTCCGTCGGCGGCCGATCCGGACGTAGATGAGTTGCCATTAGGGTAGGGTGCTGATATGGCGGATTTACAGTGGCATGCGGAGCGGTTGGATTGGGATAGCCTGCCGGGGCAACCGATGGATTTGTTTGGCCGTTGGCATGGGGCAGCGGCAGAGACCGAGCCTTGGCATGGCGCGGCGATGCAACTTGCTTGCGCGACGAAGGATGGCATGCCTTCGGCCCGGACCGTGCTGATGCGTGGTTTCGGGGAGGACGGTATTCAGTTCTTTACCAACTACGAGAGTCGCAAGGGGCAGATATTTGATGAAAATCCTGTGTTTGCGGCAGTGTTCTGGTGGCCGAGCCAAGTGCGTCAAGTGCGGATGGAGGGGCGTGTGGCGCGTTTGTCACGGGCGGCGTCTGATGCCTATTTTGCGGGGCGCCCCCGCGGGAGTCAACTGGGGGCGTGGAGTTCGCCTCAAAGTCAAACCATTGGGGATCTTGCATCTTTGCGACAGCGTTATGCAGCGATTGAGAAGGCGTTTTCCGGCAAACCGGTTGCCTGTCCGCCCTTTTGGGGGGGGTATTTGCTGGAACCGCTGCGCGTCGAGTTCTGGCAGGGGGGCCAGGATCGTCTACATGATCGTGCCTTGTATGAAAAGGACGGTGCGTGTTGGACCCTCACTCGTTTGGCCCCTTGAGTGAGCACGTGCAATGCACGTCTATTCTGAATGTTGTTTTGCGGCTTTGATGGTCTCGGTCCACTTGGTTCTGGCTTTTTCCGGAGCGGGAACTTTATTAGGGGGGCTTTCTTCGTATCGACGGAAGGCGCGGGCCATGTCCTGAAAGAGCATGACGTTGCCGTTGTAGCCTTTGCATACGATACAGATGGCGACATGCATGCGCAGGCCCAGCCTTTTGAAAAAAGGCATGTCCTGATAATCCTGCTCGGCCAGCGCCTTGGAGACTTGTTTGCAAGTAAGCATTTAATCCTCTTCGCGATCCCAATTGCTTTCGAGGCACGTCTTGAGTTGTGCCCGGGCTCTGTGATTCAGAACCCACAGATTATTCGGTTGTATGTTGAGTGCCTTACAGACGGATTCCGAGTCCATGCCATCGACCATTTTGAGAACAAATGCCTGGCGCATGGTGTCGCTGAGTTTCGACAGGCATTTTTGGAATGCCTCCCAGAATTCCCCTTTTTCGAATTCGCGTTCGGGGGCAAATTGCCAAGGTTTTGGGGTGCGTTCAGCAATGCCGAACATTTTGAAGGAGAAGCTATCTACGATGTCGCGGCCTTCGTCGTTATCGACGGGATGTTCGCGTACACTTTTTCGAATATAGTCAACGATTTTATTTCGTAGGATGCCGCGGAGCCAGTATTTCACATCGACACGTCCATCAAATTGGGCAAGTCCCTTGATGCCGGCGAGAAAGGTTTCCTGGACGGCATCTTCAGCGTTGACGGGGTCTTTAAGGCGCATCAAGGCGTAGCGATAGAGGTAATCGCCATAGAGCGCGACCCAATCTTGCGGTGGCGTCGGTGGGTTTGCCAGCTTACTTTGCTTTTTCATATTCGCAGCATGGCAGGATTATGCAAATATATCAAGCAATACGTGGTTGACGGACCACGGGATTCTGTCCTTAGAGGTGGCGGGAGCCGTTGCGGAGGAAGGCTTTGAGTTCGGGGGGGAGTCCGTGGGACGCGATAATGGTGCGGGTTTGCAGGACGTCTTCGGCAATTTGTTTTTTGAGGGCTTCGATGGAATCGAAGTGCCATTGATCGCGCAGCTTTTTGAGGAGGAAGGTTTCGATGTTTTTGCCGTAGAGCGTTCCGTCGAAATCGATGAGATGGAGTTCGATGACGGGGCGGATGGCGGGATCGTGGCCATCAAAGGTGGGGCGGGTTCCATAGCTGAGGGCACCGGCATGGAATTGGTCGTTGATGCGTGCTTCAACGGCATAAATGGCTTGTGGGGGCAGGGCTTCGTTGTGGGGGTCGAGGTTGGCGCTGGGGTATCCGAGGGTGCGCCCGACGGCGCGTCCGTGAATGACGGTTCCGAGTACCCCTGGGGGGCGTCCGAGCATGGCTTTGGCGGTTTCAAGGTTGCCATGCTGGATCGCTTCGCGGACTCGGGTACTGGAGACGGGGTTGTTCTGATAGAGGATGGGGGGCATGGTTTGGACGGATACGCCGGCATCGCGCCCAAATTCGGCGAGTAAGGCGGGAGTACCGGCTGCGCGTGCGCCGAAGCGCCAGTTTTCGCCGACGACGACCTGGTTGAGGGTGGGAGCACAATGGAAGAGCCAGTTGGCAAATTCTTCAGGGGCGGTTGCGGCTAGATCGCGTGTGAAGGGTAGGGTGATGGTGCCATCGGCACCATGGGCTTCGATGAGGGCAAGTTTGTGCTCATGGGCTGTGACCATGAGGGGGGCCATTTCGGGCTTGAGCACTTTCATGGGGTGGGGGGCAAAGGTCATGACCCAGGCTTCGCCATTGATCGCTCGGGCGCTTTGGATGGCATGGCCGATCACACTTTGGTGTCCGATATGGACGCCATCGAAGAATCCGGCAGCTAGGACAATGGGCTTCTGGCGAGATTGCAAGTCCTTGAGGTTACTGGTAGTGATCATAGGAAGTCCTTCGTCGGGATAACGCGAGCTGCCAGGGCGTTGCGCGGGAGTTCGACGAGCTGATGAAAGGGAATCGCATCCTGAATGTCTAGTTTGCCAGACCGTGTACGTCGTAAGCGGGAGAGGTGTGCACCGGCATTGAGGGCTTGTCCAATATCTGCTGCGAGGACGCGCACATAGGTTCCTTTGGTGCAGAGAAGCTTGAAATCGGCAACGGGGGGCTCGTATTTGAGCAAATCGAACCGGTAGACATGTATGAGGCGTGCTTTACGTTCGACGGTCTTGCCTTTGCGGGCATGTTTGTAGAGGGGGACACCGGCAACTTTGACAGCCGATGTCATGGGGGGCATTTGCATGCTGTCGCCCCTGCATTGGTGCATTTCGTGTTGAATGGCTTCGGCAGTTATGTGTTGCCAGGGTTTGGTTTCGAGGGTTTCGCCCATGGCGTCAAGGGTATCGGTGGTGCTGCCAAAGGTCATGCTGCCTTCATAGGTTTTGTCGGATGCGAGGAAGCGGTCGGAGATTTTGGTGGCTTTGCCAAGCAGGATGATGAGGAGCCCTGAGGCCATGGGGTCGAGGGTGCCGCCATGGCCGACTTTGGGAATTCCGAAGGTTTTGCGGATGCGGTGTACGATGTCGTGTGATGTGGGGCCGATCGGTTTGTCGACCAGCAGCACACCATTGATGGCGTCGGGGGAATCGTAGCGTGCGTCAGTCTGTGCTGTCATCGTCAGATGGCTCCCTTGCAGGAGATTCGTGGGCCGCGGACTGATTTTGTTCGAGTTCATCGAGTACGGCCAGAACGTGATCTCCTTTTTGTAGTGCGTGGTCGAGTTCGAAGTGCAGCACTGGGGTGTATTTGATATGAAGGTCGCTATTGATGGTTTTCTGGATGATAGGGCGGGCTCTGCGAATGCATTGCATCGCGTGGTTTTGCTCAGCGGTCGTGCCCAGAACGGAGACCATAACCTTGGCCGTGCGTAGATTGCGCGAGGTCTCCACGCGCGTGAGGGTAACAGCGGCGCGGTTGAATCCATCCTCGGTGATCAGGCGAGAGAAAGCTTCGCCAATTTCGCGCATGAGCAATGCATTAATCCTATCCATGCGGTCGGCCATCTGCTTCTGTTCCTTTCCTCTGCGGGCAGGCGCTAGAGAGTTTGCTGATGCTCTTCGATTTCGTAGGTTTCGATGATATCGCCTTCCTCGAGAGCGGAGAAGCCTTTGACACGGAGTCCGCATTCTTGTGCTTCCCGGACTTCCTTGACATCGTCCTGGAAGTGTTTGAGAGAGAGCAGCGAACCTTCGAAGAGGATATCGGCTTTGCGTTTTACGCGGACACGATGTTTGATGTTGATCGTGCCTTTGAGTACGAGGCAGCCGCCGACCTGGTGCCCTTTGCCGACTTCAAAGATTTGGCGTACTTGCGCCTGGCCCCGTTTGGCTTCCTCGAGGCGTGGTCCGAGAACCCCGATCATGGCGTCGCGCACCTGATCGATGAGTTCGTAGATGATGCTATGCAAGCGCACTTCGACACCTTCGCGTTTGGCAACGGCATCGACGCCGGCTTCCTTGGCGACGTGGAAGCCGAGGACGACGGCATTGGAGGCACTGGCGAGGAGGATATCGTTGGCGGTGATGTTGCCTGTGCCCGAATGAATAAATCGGACAGAAATCTTGTCGGAGTTGATTTCGTTGAGTGAGTGCACAATGGCTTCAACGCTGCCTTGGGTGTCGGCTTTGATGATAAGTCCGAGTTCGAGTTTTTCGCCATCCTTGATGTGTTCGAAGAGGTCGTCGAGTGATGCTTTGCGGGGGGCTTCGAGCGAGGCGGTTTTGCGTTCCAGGGCGACTTCTGCAGCCCGGTTTTTCGCGGCGCGATCATTGGACAGCACATGGAATTCAGCGCCCGCCACGGGGACACCGGAAAGGCCCAGGCATTTCACGGGTTTGGATGGTCCTGCACTTTTGATTTTGTTGCCGCGATCGTCGATGAGGGCGCGTACGCGTCCCCAATGGGAACCACAGAGAATGGCATCGCCGACCTTGAGGGTGCCACCAGTGACGAGGAGTGTGGCGGTGGGGCCCATACCGGGTTGCATTTCGGCTTCCACGATGAAGCCGACGGCTGGTTTTCTGGGGTTGGCGGTAAGTTCCTGGACTTCGGCTTGCAGGAGGATCATTTCGAGCAGGTGCTCGACGCCGTCGCCGGTCATCGCGGAAACTTTGCAGCAGATGGTTTCGCCACCCCAGTCTTCGGGTGAGAGTCCTTCGGCTTGGAGTTGTTGCAGTACGCGGTCCGTGTTTGCGGCAGGTAGGTCGCATTTATTGATGGCAACCATAATGGCGACATCGGCCGCTTTTGCATGTGCAATGGCTTCTTTGGTTTGGGGCATGATGCCGTCGTCGGCTGCGATGATGATCACGGCGATATCGGTTAAGTTGGCGCCGCGGGCGCGCATGGCGGTAAATGCGGCATGTCCCGGGGTGTCGAGGAAGGTAATGCTGTTTCCGGCGACATCGACCGTGTAGGCCCCGATATGCTGCGTGATACCCCCGCTTTCGCCTTTGACGACCGAGGTTTGGCGGATGCGGTCCATGAGTGATGTTTTGCCGTGATCGACGTGGCCGAGGAAGGTTACCACGGGGGGGCGGGGCACGAGGTCTTCCGGGCGATCCTGGATGGGGGCATCGGGATCCGGGCGTTCCGGCATGGCGGCAGAGGCATCCGACTTCTTCTCGTGTTCGACCTCGTATCCAAATAGGCCCGCCACTTTTTCGGCGACATCGAAGTCGAGTTTGGCGTTGATGTTTGCGAAGACATTCATCTTCATCAATTCAGCGACAATTTGGTTCGGCTTGATCTGCATCATATCGGCCAGATCGCGCACGACGATCCCGCCGCGCAAGCGCAGTATTTTGGGTTCTGGTTCCGTGGGAGGTTCGGCAATGGGCGTTTGCGCTTGTGCAGGGGGTGTTTTCTGTGCTTTTTCCGGTGGGCTGGGTTTTACTGGTTCTGGCGACGGGCTGGATTTGCGCGGCGGGGGCGCCGTGGACCCAGTCGTTTTGGTTGGGGTTTCTGGTTCTTTTTT
>SLBU01000176.1 GCA_007126175.1 Kiritimatiellia bacterium | reverse complement strand
TCCGCCGCTGGCGCGTCATCCGCCTACCTGCCCACCCTAGATGCTCTCTGATCTCCTGAACCATTACGCAACCTCTCCAACTCGCAAACTACCCATACTCACATTTAATCTTATTGGCTGTTATTAGTCAATAAGAATTATCTAACCCAGGTACCCAGGTACCATGACAATTATTTTGTGGTTTTAAATGACTAATCGACAATGGCAAAGGAGTATTTTACCCGTTTCAGCCAACCACTCTCCAGTGTAGGGAAACGCGTACGGGCGATCCCGACTCTCAAGAGGTCGGGATCGTCCGTAATCGTCAACCAAAATAGAGGGGGAAATGGGGGAGAAGGCCTAGATCAAGCTTAACCCATTGTTAAGTAGATGTTCAGGGAGGCATTCTGAAAAGGCCGAAGGAAAGACCGTGAGACTCACGAGATAAACAGATTCGCCCCGGATCGGCTGAGATGGTCGATATACATTGCCACCCCGCCCTCCTCGACACCATCGATCAGCTCCGCTTTGCGGATGCCCATCAAGTCCATGGTCATGGTGCAGACCACCAGCCGCACGCCACTGCGTTGCGCCTGCGCAATCAGATCCGGCAAGGACATAACCTGTTTCTGCCTCATAATCCCCTTGATCATTCCAAGCCCCATACCACCCATATTCATCTGCGACAATTTGAGCTTTCCGGGTCCCTTGGGCATCATCCACCCAAACATTTTCTCAATCAGATTCTTTTGCACTGTAACGGGACCCGATTTCCGCAGCACGTTGAGCCCCCAGAACGTAAAGAACAGCGTGACATCGTATCCGGCCGCAACCGCCCCATTCGCAATAATGAAGGCAGCCATCGCCTTATCAAAATCATTACTGAACACTACATTGGTCATGGCTTTGTTGACCGGGGCTGCTGAGGCACTGGCAGCCGGGCACGCGCGTTTGACGACAACGGCCCGATAAGCACCCTTTTCGGCTGGTTCGATCGTGACGAGCTCATGTCCAGTCGTATTGCACCAGGCAGGCGCATCAGCGACAAACCCGGGATCAGTGGCGGTGATACGCACAGCCTCGCCAACCGCCAGCGTATCGATCGCCTGCTTGAGCTGCAGAATCGGGCCGGGACACTGCAGTCCACAGGCATTGATGGTTTGTTTGATATTCAAAGCAGGTTCCCCCTTTTGATGATCCTCAAAATCGGCGTCACTTTGCGGTTGATGATCCTCGGGCATCTCGACCGCCGGCAGAGCAATCGTCCGGTTATACGTCAAAAGACCTCCCGAGAGATTACGGCAACGAAAACCGTTGTGCTGCAGAATCCGACAGGCTACATAGCCACGCAAACCAACCTTGCAGAAAACAACGTACTCCCTATCCTTCGATAATTCTCCGAGGCGCTCGCGCAATTGTCCCAGCGGAATATTGATCGCACCGGGTATCGTGCCCGCAGCTACCTCCTCGGGCATGCTCACATCCAGCAGCTTGAACCCCGGATCCGGCTGCAGCACCTCTTCGACATGACAAAGCCGAACATCGCCCCGCAAAACATTCGAAGCCACAAACCCCGCATAGTTAACCGGATCCTTCGCCGAGCCATACGGCGGCGCATACGAAAGCTCCATCTCCTCCAGATCATAGACCGTCAAACCCGCGCGGATCGCCACCGCAAACACGTCGATCCGTTTATCAACACCATCCGCCCCGACGGCCTGTGCCCCGAGAACCTTCCCTGTCTCGGGATCGAAAAGCATCTTGATACTCAGCGACGCAGCCCCCGGATAATACGAAGCATGACTCGCCGGGTGCACATAAATCTTTTCATGTTTCACACCCGCGCGCTTCGCTGCTTTTTCACTCAACCCGGTCATCCCGATGGCTAGATTGAAGACTTTACAGATCGCCGTTCCCTGCGTTTTCTTGTAGCGTGTGTCGCGCCCGAAAACATTGTCCGCCGCAATGCGCCCCTGCCGATTCGCGGGCCCTGCCAGAGGCACAAGCGCCGGGCTGCCGGTCGCAAAATCAGCGACTTCCACAGCATCACCCACAGCATAGATGTTCGCATCAGAAGTCTGCATGCGATCATTGACACGGATACCCCCACGCGCCCCCAGCTCCAGACCAGCATCTATCGCCAGACCCGCCTCCGGCTTTACGCCAATCGCCAGGATCACCAGCTCGGTCTTGAGTGTTTCCCCACTGCTGAGCGCTAGACGCAGTCCCGTCTCTGTATCCTCAAACGCCGTCACTGACGTTTTCAAGCGCAGATCTACCCCGTGGAGTTCCAGCTCCTGATGCAAAATTGAAACCATCTCCGGATCGGCCGGCCCCATTACCTGCGGCGCAAGCTCTACCAGCGTCACACCACACTTGCGCTGCCGCAAGGCCTCGGCCATCTCTAATCCGATATAGCCGCCACCGATCACCGTGGCATGGGTTACTCCCTCCAGGGCGGCAATAATATGATCCATGTTTTCCATACTGCGCAGCGTCATAACCTTCCGGCTCTCGATGCCCGGAATCGCCGGACGCACCGGCTCCGCACCAGGACTTAGCACCAACGCATCATACGATTCGAAATAGACCTCACCACTCTCCAGATTCTTGATTTCAACCCGCTGCTTCTCTCTGTCAATACGCAGCACCTCACTGCGAACCCGCACATCAATATGAAACCGGCTCCTTAGCAATTCGGGACTGGTAACCAGAAGACGCTCACGATTCTTGATCTCCCCACCGATATGATACGGCAATCCGCAATTCGCAAACGATACATACCCCCCACGCTCCAGCAGAATGATCTCTGCCGCCTCACTTAACCGCCGCGCCCGCGCTGCCGCACTCGCCCCCCCGGCCACACCACCAACGATCACAACCTTCTTCTTATCCATAAATCCCTCCCTATACTTCGAAATGCAAAAACTGCCGCAAATGACCATGCATACAGTCGAACAACTTTAAAAAATCCCGATTCTGCAACGTACAATACTTTTGCGTACCAACTTTGCGTATCGTAATCAGACCCTGCTGACGCAGAATTTTGAGCTGCTGCGACATCAGCGACTGACTACACCCCAACGCTTCATAAAGCTGCGTACAGTTCTGCTCCCCACCTGCCAGAATCTCGATCACACCCAATCGCACAGGATGCGCCAACGCATGCAATACCGCCGCTGCAACTTCTCGCTCTCGTTTATTCATAATCAAGTATATTATAATGTATTAATGTATTGTCAAGCCCTTATAGAAAGATGACTACGCGCATCACAAATTTCTATCAACCAAAACACAAACTATGCTATTAAGAATTGTACCAGCAAGACAGTGACGCCTAAACGCCCCCGATTGCAGCCCGACAATGTCCCGATGGAGGAAAAGATGCGAAAGAAAAAGGCAATGGATTCCCGTGAAGTTGGCCTCGTGATGGGGCTGGCTGCCGGCAAATACTTCTTTGGGTCCGACGACCTGCACTACGGACTCTGGACCGATGACCTGCCCGTCAAACCCGAAAACATCCGCAAAGCCCAGGACCAACATTCCAAGCTACTGCTCGATGCCATACCCCAAGATGTCAAAACCATACTCGATGTAGGCTGCGGGGCCGGGGCCCTTGCCAAACGCCTGGTCGAGAAAGGCTACAACGTCGAATGTGTCTCCCCCAGCGGGCCCCTTACCGCCGAGGCCCGCAAAACACTCGGCACCGATTTCCCGATCTTCGAAATGCCCTTCGAAGCCGTCGAAACCACCAAGAAATATGATATGGTCCTATTCAGCGAGAGCTACCAATACATTAACCTCGGCCGTTCCATCGAACAGGTGATCCAATTGCTGCGACCCGGCGGATATTTGCTGATCTGCGACTTCTTCCGCCGCTCCAGCGAGGAACGCGGACCCATCCGCGGAGGCCACAAAATCGAACCCTTCCGCAAATTGATCGCCCAATATCCTTTCCAGAACCTACTCGACCAGGATATCACCAAGGAAACCGCTCGCAACTACGACCTCATGAACGACCTCCTCAACCAGGTCGGCGTCCCCATCTGGGAACTCGCCTTCCGCTACGGCGAAGCCAACTATCCCCGCTATACCAAAATCGCAAAAAAAATCTTTCGCAAAAAAATCGCAAAA
Organism: Kiritimatiellia bacterium; assembly: GCA_007126175.1. Taxonomy (GTDB): domain Bacteria; phylum Verrucomicrobiota; class Kiritimatiellia; order UBA8416; family UBA8416; genus T3Sed10-140. The sequence goes on along the minus strand of SLBU01000176.1, from coordinate 1,816 downwards.
ATCGAAAGCAAATACCTTCAAGGCCAGCGCACCGCCGCAACCTTCACCCGCTACAAGACCTACCGCCTCCTGCTCTACCAATGGACCCCATAAAAAGGGGGCAGTCCCGTTTTTCAGTAGAATGGCACTTAGATAAGCCACGATTAGGACGTCTGAACACCCAATAGCTATGCACGCGCATTATCTTCAGCATGTACCCTTCGAAGGACTCGGAAGCATCGAGCCCTGGTTCGTGGACCACAACTACCTCATTACCCGTACGCCCTTATTCGCATCAAACAACTTTCCCTCTCTCGAAGATGTTGATCTTCTCATCATTCTCGGCGGCCCGATGAGCGTGCATGATGACTCGATCCACCCTTGGCTCACCAGTGAAAAGGCATTCATCCGTGCCTATCTCGCATCCGGCAAGCCTGTCCTTGGCATTTGCCTAGGCGCGCAACTGATCGCCCATACGCTCGGAGCCAAAGTCTACGCCAACACAGAAAAAGAAATTGGCTGGTTTCCCGTTACCACAACCTCAACCGACTCTACTTGCTTTCAGTTTCCAGCAACACTAAACGCCTTCCACTGGCATGGAGAAACCTTTGATCTTCCCCAGGGTGCCAACCGACTGGCCAGCAGCAAAGCCTGCAAAAACCAAGCGTTTCAAATCGGCAATAACGTATTGGGGCTCCAGTTTCACCTTGAAACCACGCCCCTCGCAGTCCGGCGTCTCGTTACCAACTGCCGACACGAAATCATCCCATCGCTATTCGTTCAGACCGAGCAGCAAATGCTTTCCGCGACACACATAGCATATGAGGCAATACACCGCGAGTTGAACCGCTTGCTAAACTATATAACCAGAGGTCTATCATGACAAAAGCACTCTATCTTAGCCTAGCCCTAACCCTGTCCGGTTGCGCCACAATGCCCTATCGCTATGGCGTCGATTACATAGACCCGCGCTTACCAGCAGAGCCGCTTGGCCCCGAGGAGCAAATCGTGCGTGGACGCCCCAACCGCGTTATAGATGCATCCGACTGGATCTGGCCCGGCAGTTGGATCGGCAAACTCATGCTTTGGGATCGAAGAGTGGATAACCACAAAATCGGGGACGAAACCGAAGCGGTCATGCAGCGTTATCTCGAGGCCAATGATCTGGGCTACGTAAAAGTGCGTCTCAATGCCTACCATGTACGGGATGAATGGCGCCGATTACGAAGCAATCGTTCGGTTAGTGCGGGCTGGCGCTACACCCTGGGGGTGATTGGCTGGCTCCAATATACAATTCTACCCGGACGTTTCTTTGGTGGCGACCACTACAATCCCTACTCCAACACCATCAACCTGTACTCCGACATCCCCGCAATCGCCCTACACGAAGGCGGGCATGCCAAGGACTTCGCCGACCGCAAATGGAAGGGAACCTACGCTGCGGTATACATGATTCCCTTTGTGAATCTGTATCACGAAGCCTTGGCCAGCAATGATGCGCTGGGATACCTCCGCGCCGAGGAACCCCCTGAACTGCAATATGAAGGCTACCGCATCATGCACCCAGCATATGGCTCATATCTGGGCTACAATTTCGGCTTACTCTTCCCTGCTTACGAACTGCCCATCGCACTTGGCACCATCGCTGGCGGCCACATAACAGGCCGTATTCGCGGCAGTCAGCTTGCCACGGAGAGCCCGTAGCCCTCCCCTAGCGCCGTATCGGGAGGAACAAAACGTCGAGCTTGGTTCCTGTTTGCGGATCTTTTTCGTAGCGGAATCCGCGCCAGAGGAATGTGAGCTTGCGAAAGCCATCGGGTCGACTGTCGTAGGTAAT
>SLBU01000134.1 GCA_007126175.1 Kiritimatiellia bacterium | reverse complement strand
GTTTGGTCGGGAGACGGCCCGCATGAGTCCGTGGCAGGCGATCACGCTGGCCCAGGCGATCAACAAGTTGCGCGGCGGAGGGAGTGCCTTTGATCTCATGGGGGAAACGCGCCGTATATTGCGTGTGGATCAGATCGATGTGCGTACACCGGACGATGAGCAGACCGGCGCCACGGTTACCGTCGGCAAGTACATCAGTGACCGGGTGTATGTGGAACTTGAACGCAATGTGGCTGAAGAGTCTGGACGCGCGGAGGTGGAAGTTGAACTCACGCCTTCGCTCCGGCTCGAGACCCAGACCGGCGGCAATGCCGACTCAGGTGTTGGCATTATCTGGACGTGGGATTATTGATCTTGCGTTTGCGGTTTGCCCCCCTATATTCTGAATCACTATCAGCCCGTTTTGCTATTGAGCCGAGGTTGTCGTTGTTTTCTGTTCACTGGAAATATGTAGATTTGGGATGTTTATGAGAGTTCGCACGAGAGTTGCCCCGTCTCCGACCGGGGCGCCGCATATTGGGACTGCGTATATTGCCTTGTTCAACCGTGCATTTGCCAAGCATCACGGCGGGCAGTTTATTTTGCGGATTGAAGATACGGATCAGGTCCGTTCGACGCCGGAGTCGGAAACTGCCATATTCGAGGCATTGCGCTGGTTGGGGTTAGATTGGGATGAGGGGCCCGATATTGGCGGGAGCTGTGGACCGTATCGACAAAGCGAGCGCACGGCCTTGTATCGTGAGCATGTCGATCGGCTGGTCACCTCAGGCCATGCCTATCGGTGTTTCTGTACGTCTGAGCGCTTGGCGGCATTGCGCCTCACACAGGAGGCCAATCAGGAACGGATCGGCTACGATGGGCATTGTGCGGGGCTGGATGCTGGCGATGCAGCGCAACGCGTTGCCGCTGGCGAAGCACACGTGATTCGTTTACGCACGCCGCAGGAGGGGGTATGCCAGATTGCGGACCGGTTCCGCGGAACGATTGAAATTGCCTGGGAGACGGTTGATGATCAGATTCTGGTCAAGGCGGATGGTTTCCCGACGTATCACCTGGCCAATGTCGTAGATGACCATCTGATGGAGATCACGCATGTGATTCGTGGTGAGGAGTGGATTAGCTCTGCGCCGAAACACCTTCTGCTCTACGAGGCCTTCGGGTGGGAACCTCCGGTATTGGCACATTTGCCGTTGTTGCGTAATCCCGACAAATCCAAGCTCTCCAAGCGCAAGAATCCGACCAGTATCCTCTATTATCGCCAAGCGGGATTTCTACCGAAAGCCCTGATTAATTATCTGGGTTTGATGGCCTACCGTCCCGAGGGCGATCTGGAGATGTTCGATTTCGATACTATGGTTGCCAGTTTTGATTTGGACCGTGTGCATCTTGGGGGGCCCATTTTTGATATACAAAAGCTGCGTGCATTTAATGGTCATTATATTCGAGAATTAGAGGATGTGGATCTCCTTGCCACCCTCAAGGGCTGGCTCTTGCAAGATGCGTCTTTGCTGGAATTGGTGCGCATGGCACAGCCGCGATTGGAGCAACTGGCGGATTTTGTTCCGATGACGGCGTATCTGTTTGCGGATCAGATTCCGCTGGATCCTGCCGATATCGATCAAGCGGGCAAAGATTCCGGCAAGGCGGCTGCGTGGATACAGTTTGTGCAGTGGGAATTTGCGCGCTTGGGCGATTGGGATGCAGATGGCGTACGCGATTGTTTTAACCGGGTGGCGGAGCGTGAGGGCGTAAAATTCAAGTTGTTGTTAGGCGTGTTTTTCCGGGTTTTTAGTGGCCGTGCGGTTGCGTTGCCTTTGTTTGAGGCGCTGGTGTGGTTGGGTCGTGATATGACATTACGCCGTTTGCACTATGCGCAGGAGGCATTGCGCGAAGCAGGCCTTGGTCTAAGTGGCAAGGCATTGAAGCGCTTGGAAAAATGGTATCAGGAACGTTATTTGAGAGAAGGCGGAGAAGATGGCTGAACAGGAAGAACGGGTTTCCCACTTTATTGCGGATATGCTTGCGCAGGATTTGTCTGATGGTCGACATGCGCACATCATGACGCGTTTCCCGCCCGAGCCGAATGGGTATCTGCATATCGGGCATGCCAAGTCGATTTGTCTGAACTTCGGGCTTGCGGAACAATTCGGGGGCGTTTGTAATCTTCGTTTCGACGACACGAATCCGACGGCGGAAGAGGTGGAGTATGTTGAGTCGATCATGGCAGATGTACGCTGGTTGGGGTTCGATTGGGGGGAGCGGCTGTACTATGCATCGGACTACTTTGGGCAGATGTACGAGTATGCTGAAGCTTTGATCCAAGCCGGCAAGGCGTATGTTTGCACGTTGTCGCCAGAGGCATTCAAAGCGTATCGTGGGGTTCCGACGCGGCCCGGGCAACCGAGCCCGTCGCGGGATCGTCCCGTCGCGGAAAATTTGGATTTATTCCGGCGTATGCGAGCCGGGGAATTTCCGGATGGAGCGTATGTGTTGCGTGCGAAGATCGATATGAGCTCGCCCAACCTACACCTGCGCGATCCGGCCATTTACCGGATCAAGCATGCCCATCACCATCGTAGTGGGGATACGTGGTGTATTTATCCGATGTATGATTTTGCACATGGTCTGGAGGATGCGATCGAGGGGGTGACCCATTCGATTTGCACGTTGGAGTTCGAGGTGCATCGTCCGCTGTACGATTGGCTGCTCGATCAATTGCCGGTGCCGTGTCACCCGCAACAGATTGAGTTTGCCCGCTTGAATCTCACGTATACAGTGATGAGTAAGCGCAAGCTGCTGGAGTTGGTACGCGATAAGGTGGTTTGGGGCTGGGATGATCCACGTATGCCTACGGTGAGCGGATTGCGTCGGCGCGGATTCACTGCGTCTTCGATTCGCACGTTTTGCCGAAAAATCGGCGTAACCAAGACGGAGAGCGTCACTGACATCGCGCTGTTGGAGCATTGTATTCGGGAGGAGTTGAATGTTTCGGCCCCGCGTGTGATGGTTGTGCTGGATCCCATCAAGCTTGTTATCGAGAATTATCCCGCCGGACAGGTCGAATCCCTTGAAGGGGTCAACAATCCGTCCGATCCGGCAGCCGGGACCCGGCCGGTTGCCTTTTCGCGCGAGCTGTATATTGAACGGGATGATTTCATGGAAGATGCCCCCAAAAAATTCTTTCGGCTCAAGCCCGGGCAGGAAGTTCGTTTACGCTATGGGTACCTGGTGACGTGCACGGGGTGCGAGAAGGATCCGGAGACAGGCGAGGTTGTGGCAGTGACGTGCACCTATGACCCGGAGACACGCGGCGGGAATGCACCGGATGGACGCCGTGTGAAAGGGACGATTCATTGGGTTAGCGCGCAGGAGGGCATGGATCTACGGGTGCGTTTGTTTGATCGGTTGTTCCAGGTGGAATCTCCCGATGATACGCCCGAGGGGGGGCATTTCCGTGACAATCTGAATCCGAATTCCTGTCGTGAGGTTGTCGCGAAGGGAGAGTCCGTGTTGGCGTCTGCGGTGCCCGGCACCCGCTATCAGTTTGAGCGCAATGGCTACTTTATTGTGGATGAGAAGGAGACGCTGCCAGGCAAGCCGGTATTCAATCGGATTGTACCCTTGCGGGATTCCTGGGCGAAAAAACATCAGGGTTAGGGGATGATCGATAGTACGACGGTGCGGTTCCGGGCACGGTTTTCGGCGGTATCGTTGGGGTAGGGGGGAGAGGACTGTCCGGCTGAAGCGGTGTGGATGCGCGCTGCCGGCAAACCACCTTCCTCGGCCAGGAAGTGTTTTACAATTTCTGCGCGCGCCAGGCCAAGTGAGAAATTGTCGATGAATTGTTCATTATCGGGGCGTACGGGGATTGTGTCAGTGTGCCCTTCCACGATAACAGAGAAGGTACCTAGTTGCTTGCTGAGTTGGCGCGCCAGGCGCAGCAGGTTCTGGCGAGAGGCGTCGTGGAGGCGGGTGCCGGATATAAACACGCCCTCATCGAAAGTAATCCGCATGGCATTCTCTTCTTGCAGGATCACGGTTCCGGGGAGATCCAGGGCCGGCCAGTTTCGAGGAACGGTGGGCTGGTTGTTGCGGGTAGCACGCTGGTTGGATCTTTCCGGTTGCAGTACCAGCGCATCCTCTGGCACCGCAGGTACCGCTGTCTCTTCGATTGTGTCCGTTGGCACAGATGGCGTTGTTTGATGCGGAACCGTACTCGCTGAACGGGAACGCCAAGCTGAAACGGCGGCAACGATTCCGAATCCGACCAAGAACAAGAGTAAAGCCATCAGTAGAATCGCCGCCGGAATCCCCCAGGTAAGACGCGGATATGGCTTTTCGGGGGGCGCGACCATGGGGCGGCGAGGTTTGGCCGGGGGAGTGGGCTGCTGTGCGAGCGTGGACTCCGGAGCGGCTGGGGATTGGGCAGCCTGCCGCGGTGCCGCTGCCAGTGGCGGTGGCGACTGTACGGATCTTGTTGCGTTGGTTTGCGGTATATTGGGGGCATCCTGCAGAATGATCTCGGCAACCTCATCCACGATCCGGCTCTTGGCTTCAAGACGCGTTTGTATAACGGAAAGTTCCCGCTTGAAGGTTTGTTCCGCTGTCAGTGCCGCTGCACGTAAATCATCGATCTGTTCAAATTGGTGCTGGTTCTCCAGTTGCAGCGTTTCGTAATGCTCCTGCATCTGGGCCAATTGCGCGCGTAAATTATCAAGCTCCGCGGCATTCTGGGCGGCATGATTTTGCATGTCCAGAAGGTTTTGTTCGGCGGTATCGCGTTCGGATTCCGCGCCGGTGACGCGCTCTTGCAGGTGTTGATTCTGGTCTTGCAGCAGGGTGTATTGCGTGCGGAGGTGTTGAAGGATGCTGCGCGTTTCGGCCAGTTGTTCACGGGCATCGGCGGCATGGCGCGCCAGCATTTCGAGCCGGAGCGAAACGGGCTCATCGTCGACGGGATCGGTTGCGGTTGTTTCCGCTTCTTCCGTTGGGGGTGCGGTGCTGGTCGTTTCCGTTTCTTCTGTTGTCTGGGCTACTGTCTCGTCTTCCTGGAGCGATTCGGCTGGTTCTTGTGTATCGATTTCGGAAGGTGGAGCCGGTTGTCTGGGGGCTTGTGGATGTCGAATCTCTTGGGTTACGCGATGCTTGAAGGTTACCCCGGTGGGAAGATTGCCGGTTGCGAGCTCCTCTTCGAGCATTGCAAGGTGAAAGGGTCCTGCTTCCGTGCCGTCTTCGAGCACCAGTAACCAGTCAAACTCCAGTGCAGGCTCTTCTGTTACGGGGAGCCAGTCCTGTTGGTCGGTAGAGACTTGTTGGTCGGGTCCGATGCGCCCTTCCCGGCACCATAGGCGAATTGTCTCCAGATCGGCTGGCCCATATTGCTGCTCGTCCGCGGTTCTGAGATAGTAGAGCCTCGGTTCTGCTGCTGCTTGATTTTCCTGCTGTGTATCCATGTAGGGGATTCAAACAGTTCCCGGCTGTAATATCAATCGGCATTTGCGGAAATTCGATGGGAGCATTGATTCTTGCGTGGTCCCGGTGTGGGGGTGGGGCACTGTTTCAACATGCATCATCCATGCTGCGAGGACGATTCCGCTGCGTTGCAAGGGAGCTTGATGGTGGCGCATAGCCCCCCATCCGGGTGGTTTAGGAGATCGATAGTGCCGTGATGCCCCTCGATGATTTTGCGTGTAATAAAAAGGCCGAGGCCCATCCCGCCCTTTGATTTACGAGTGCTTACGTAGGGGGCAAACACGGCGCTGATTTGGTCCGCCGGAATGCCTGGTCCATTATCGCGAACGATAACATGGGCCAAGCCGTCCTTTTCCTGAAGGTGCAATGTCACGGTACCGCTTCCATCTTTCGAGACGGCTTGCAGGGCATTGGAAACCAGGTTCTGGATCGCCCGAAAGATTTGCAGGTTGCTGCCCGTCACGGTCAGTCTG
>SLBU01000027.1 GCA_007126175.1 Kiritimatiellia bacterium | reverse complement strand
CGATCAGCGAAGGTGACGAGCAGTTTGTAATTGATGCAGATACCTGTGTCGATTGCGGTGCTTGTGAGCCGGAGTGCCCGGTGGATGCGATAAGCGCAGGCTGAGTGGCGGTTTACCGCGTAGGCCGCACGGACATCCGTGCGGCCATTTTTTTTGGATGGCCAGCGGGTGATGGTACCAAAATACAGAGAGGGTGGCATGACAAGCGGCGGGTTCAGATATTTGTTTGGGCCAGTTGCCTCTCGCCGGTTTGGGCGTTCATTGGGCATTGATTTGCTGGGGCAGCGGGTTTGCAGTTTCAACTGTATATTTTGTGAGGCGGGCCCGACACAGACCTGCACCCTGCAGCGGGATGCCTATGTGCCGTTGGGCGTGGTGCTGGGGGAGTTCCGGGCTTGGCTGGGTGCAGGCGGGACGGCGGATGTGGTGACGTTAGCCGGGCGTGGGGAGCCGACCTTGCATACGGGCTTTGGCGCAGTGATTGATGCGATTCATGGCATGTGTGAGATCCCCGTCGTATTATTAAGTAATGGTAGCTTGATGTGGATGCCGGAGGTTCGACGTGATGCGGCGCGCGCCGATATTGTGAAGATCTCTCTCAGTGGTTGGGATGACGCTTCTCTCGAAACGTTGAATCAGCCGGCGTTGGGGCTGCGATTCGAGGAGTATCTGGCGGGGTTGCGAGCGTTTCGCCGGGATTTTACGGGGGCGTTACGCTTAGAGGTCATGTTTGTGGCAGGGGTGAACGATACAGAGGATGCGGCGCGCCGGATCGCCGCACACGCGGCGCTGCTTGCCGCGGACAGGGTCGAATTGAACACGGTGGTGCGACCGCCAGCGGATCGGCGGTCGGGTCCGGTGCCAGCGGATGTCCTGTTGCGCTATGCCGCATATTTCGGGCCGCGCGCGGTCGTCATTGGCCCGTTGGCTGAATGTGCCTCTGCCGATGCGGCGCAAAGCAGCGAAGATCAGGGGGGGCTGACGGCGCAGATTCTGGCATTGTTAGGGCGCCGGGGCTGTACCTTGGATGAGTTGGCTACCGGTATTGGGAGGAGAGAGGCCGACATTCAGGCCGGTTTGCAGGAATTGATCGATCTGGGTCGCGTGCGACCATCGGAGGATCGGGAGGCGTATTATCAACTTGTTCGCGAATAAGGCCGGTGCGGGCGTCTGCGTCTGGGGGTGGGCGCGGAGGGTATGCCGGGCGGGCACAGCCAGGGGGTTGCCAGCGGCAGGTTGGGGCTCCGGGAATGTGAACCAGTCGGTGATCTTACCGGAAAAATATGAAATGGGCGGAAAAGTTGTTGACAGTAGAGTGACTCATGGTACCCTATCGGCTGTTTTTCTCACGATCGGATAGAAGCGAAAGGGATGGGGTGCATGTAGTTTTCTGCATAGGAAGCAGTCTTACATCGTTCTCCTCTGGGTACTATTGTTAGGATACATATATTTCAGCAAGGCGGGCTTTCAGGGCCGATGCCCATGTAGCTCAGTCGGCAGAGCACGTCCTTGGTAAGGACGAGGTCAGCGGTTCGATCCCGCTCATGGGCTCCACAACAAGTGGTAGTACAGTTTGATTGATGATGGTGTTTTGCCGGAACGTATCCGGTTGGGTGAACAACGAGGCAACAAGAACGTCGTATGTGACGGGTAGAGAAGAGAAAGAGGGAGAGATAGCATGGCTAAAGAGAAATTCGAGAGGACGAAGCCGCACGTAAACGTAGGTACCATTGGTCACGTTGACCATGGCAAGACGACGCTGACGGCAGCGATTACACGTGTGCAGGGCGTTAAGGGGTTGAGCAAGTTCATTGCGTATGATGAGGTCGCCAAGGCTTCGGAGTCGCAGGGTCGCCGTGATTCGACCAAGATTCTGACGATTGCCACTTCGCACGTAGAGTATTCGACGGAGAACCGCCATTACGCGCACGTTGATTGTCCGGGACATGCTGACTACGTGAAGAACATGATTACCGGTGCGGCGCAGATGGATGGTGCGATTCTGGTATGTTCGGCCACGGATGGCCCGATGCCCCAGACACGTGAGCACATCCTGCTGGCGCGTCAGGTTGGTGTGCCAGCCATTGTCGTCTATTTGAACAAGGTGAACCTTGTGGATGATGAGGAGTTGATTGAGCTGGTCGAGTTGGAGTTGCGCGAGCTGCTATCCAAGTACGATTTCCCGGGCGACGATATTCCGATCATTCGCGGTGATGCCTTGGCGGCGACACAAGTGAACACGCCGGATGATCCTGGCTGCGGTTCGATCACGGAATTGATGGAAGCGCTGGATAACTACATTCCCGAGCCAGTGCGTGCGGTGGATCAGGCGTTCCTGATGCCGATCGAGGATGTGTTCTCGATTGAAGGTCGCGGCACGGTGGTTACAGGACGTATCGAGCGTGGTGTGATCAAGGTTGGTGAAGAGGTTGAGATCGTTGGTATTCACCCCACTTCGAAGACCACGGCAACGGGTGTGGAGATGTTCCGCAAGCTGCTCGATCAGGGTCAGGCGGGTGACAACGTGGGCGTATTGCTGCGTGGCACCAAGAAAGACGGCGTCGAGCGTGGTCAGGTTCTGGCGAAGCCGGGTTCGATCACGCCGCACACCGAGTTTGAAGCTGAGGTGTATATCCTGAGCAAAGATGAGGGTGGGCGCCATACGCCATTCTTCAAGGGCTACCGTCCGCAGTTCTACATCCGTACGACGGATGTGACGGGTGATATCACCCTGCCAGAAGGCGTGGAAATGGTAATGCCCGGTGACAACGTGCAGATGATGGTCAAATTGATCCAGCCCGTGGCGCTCGAAGACAAGATGCGCTTCGCGATTCGCGAGGGTGGTCGCACGGTTGGTGCTGGCACGGTTGCCAAGATCTTGAAATAACAGGAATCTGGATACACAGGCGATTGCCAACCCCGTGGCGTACAAGCGTCACGGGGTTGTAGTGTCCGTAGACGGGTGGTGAGAGATGCCCAGAGAGCAAATCACGTTGGCTTGTACAGAGTGCAAGCAGCGCAATTATACAACAACGAAGAACAAGACGCAGACGCCAGGGCGTTTAGAGATCTTGAAGTTTTGTCGTTTCGACAAGAAGCGTACGATGCACCGGGAGATCAAATAGGCTTTTGTTTAGGCCAGTAGCTCAATTTGGCAGAGCACCGGTCTCCAAAACCGGGGGTTGGGGGTTCGATTCCCTCCTGGCCTGCCAGCGCGATAGCTGCTGGGAGCAGACGGCGATCGGATGCTGCGTATTGCGTGCACGGGGGTAGGATGAGTGAAGAAAAGAAGCAGTCACCGCTGAAGCGGTTGCAGAATTATCTGCACGAAGTCGTGCTTGAGATGAAGCGCTCGACTTGGCCGAGTCGGCGTGCGCTCGTGATGCACACCGTGGTTGTGATTGTTGGGGTAATGCTTCTAGGGTTGTACGTTGGAATCAGTGACACGGTTCTGGAATTTTGTCTTCGCTGGCTTGTGCCGAGAGGATAACCGAGGTAACGGCAAATGGAAAAACAGTGGTTTGTGGTACATACGCTCACGGGGCAGGAGTCAAAAGTCCGCGATGGCATTTTGAAGCGTGTGGCCATTGATGAGATGGCAGACTATATTGGTGAAGTGATCATCCCAACGGAGAAGGTCTCGGAGGTCAAGCGCGGCGTGCGTACAACAACGACACGTAAGTTTTTCCCGGGGTATGTTCTTGTACATATTGCCTTATATGATGAGAACCGCCAATTGGTCGAGCGTACGTGGCATTTCATCAAGGAGACCACGGGCGTCATCGGGTTTGTCGGTGGGGAGCGTCCGGTGCCACTTCCGGCGGAGGAGGTGGATGTTGTCCTGAACCAGGTGGAAGAGAAAAAAGAGAAAGTTGCGCCCAAGGTTACCTATGAGGTGGGCGAGACGATCAAGATTACGGATGGTCCGTTTGTGAATTTGAATGGTACCGTGGATGAGATTGATCCGGAGCGTGGTCGCCTGAAGGTGTCGGTGGCGATTTTCGATCGTCTGGTTTCGGTGGAGTTGGAGTATTGGCAAGTTGAGCGTGCGTAGGCGTATAGAGCCCATGCTGGCATGGGTTTGGTCTGCAGAAGCGGTAACCGTAAAGACAGTAGAGAGTGAGGCATAGAGATGGCCAAGAAAGTCATCGGAGAGATTAAATTGCAGATTCCGGCTGGGCAAGCGAATCCAGCCCCGCCCGTTGGTCCGGCGTTGGGTCAACATGGTGTAAATATCATGGAGTTCTGCAAGGCGTTTAACGCGCGTACACAGGAAAAAGCGGGGCTGGTGATTCCGGTTGTGATTTCCGTGTTTGCAGATCGTTCTTTTACGTTTGTGACCAAGAGTCCGCCTGCGGCTTCGTTATTGAAGCGTGCTGCGGGGCTAGCGAAGGGATCCGGCGAACCGCACAAGGAAAAAGTCGGGCAAGTTACGCGGGCACAGGTGCAGGAGATTGTGAAAACGAAGAAGGATGATCTGAATGCCCGGTCGGAAGCTGCTGCCATGCGAATGATCGAGGGCACCGCCCGGAGCATGGGCATTGAGATTGTTGAGGGCTAAGAAAGCGATAACACTGGGAGTTGGCCCAAGGACGGAACGGGTGTTTCGTGTGCATGGGGTCGACGCAGACCGGGAGTGCGCCATTGGTGGCAATGGTTGTACTTATGAAAAGAGGAGTTAGATATGCCAAAACATGGCAAACGGTTCAAAGCGATCCGCGCCCAGGCACCACGGACGGTACTGGAACTTGAAGAAGCGCTGACATTTCTAAAGGCACATCCAGCGGCAAAGTTTGACGAGTCGGTGGAGCTTGCATTCCGGATGGGGATTGACCCGCGCAAGTCGGAGAATGCGATTCGCAGTACGGTGGCATTACCACACGGGACGGGTAAGCCTGTCAGGGTGCTGGTATTTGCGGCTGGAGCTGCGGCGGATGCTGCCCGTGAGGCAGGCGCTGAATTTGTTGGTAATGAGGACATGATCGAAAAGGTCAAGGGTGGTTTCACGGATTTTGATGTGGCGATTGCGACACCGGAGGCGATGCAGGAAGTGCGCAAGCTTGGTCGCGTGCTGGGGCCGCGGGGTCTGATGCCGAATCCGAAGACAGGTACGGTGAGCGACGATACCGCCGCGGCGGTGCAGGCTGCGAAAGGAGGGCGGGTTGAGTTTCGCATGGATCGCCATGGTAACATAGCCGCAGCAGTCGGGAAGCTATCGTTTCCTGTGGACCACTTGTGCGAGAATGTGAAGGCTTTGGCAGGGGCCGTACGTGCGGCCAAACCTGCGGGCGCGAAAGGGATCTACATTCGCAACTGCTCGGTATCCACCACCATGGGTGTTGGTTTACGTGTCAACATCAAGGAATAGTTTGTAGGCTAAGGGAGAGTATCGATGAGACCGGAAAAAGAAGCAATTTTACGTGAGATATCTGATGCTGTTGCGGCAAGCGAGCATATTTTGCTGGCTGATTACAGTGGGATGAAAGTGAAGCATTTCAGCTTGTTGCGTAGCGCCTTGAAAGGTGTGGATGCAAAGGCTTTGGTTGTGAAGAACAGTTTGTTAGGCGTGGTGCTACAGCAGGCGGATCGCAGTGTTCCCGCAGAGGCGCTTAGCGGCAAGACCGTGATGGTGACGGGGGGGGCAGATGTGACGGCTGTGGCAAAGATGCTGAAGACGTTCACGAAGGAACAAAAGCTGTTAGTTGTGAAGGGTGGAAGCCTCAACACCCAGGTGCTGTCCGAGCAGGATATCGAAGCGATGGCAGACTTGCCGCCGCGCGAAGTGCTGCTGGCTCAGCTTGTCGGAACAGTTCAGGCACCGATGACGCAACTTGTTGGCGTCATGCACGCAAAGGTGTCGAGCTTGTTATATGTGTTAACCGCAATCGAAGAGAAAAAGAAAAACGCAGCCTGAACGCGGGAACAGGTTGTCGGTGAAGAGTAAAAGAAGTAAGGAGCATAGCATGTCGG
>SLBU01000109.1 GCA_007126175.1 Kiritimatiellia bacterium | reverse complement strand
TGCATCAACTTTCTTTTTAGCCATAATGGTTCCTTTCTGCGTTACTCATCAAAAGCTTCGTCCGCCATCTGTGTGTTACTCCCATTCGATGGTGGAGGGGGGCTTGGAGCTGATGTCGTAGACGACGCGGTTGACGCCCTTGACCTCGTTGATGATGCGGTTGGAGATGGAATCCATGACATCGTATGGTAGTTTGAACCAATCGGCAGTCATGCCATCGAGGCTTTGTACGGCACGAACGGCAATTACGTTTTCGTAGGTGCGTGAATCTCCCATGACGCCAACTGACTGGATGGGCAGTAGTACGGCGAAGTATTGCCAGACATCGAGATGATTCGGCATTTTCATGATTTCCTCGCGCACGCGGAGGTCGGCTTGGCGGAGCACTTCGAGTCGCTGTGCCGTGATTTCGCCGATGATGCGCACGGCGAGGCCGGGGCCGGGAAAGGGCTGGCGGTCGACGACATAGGAGGGGAGCCCGAGTTCGCGTCCGACGGCACGCACTTCATCCTTGAAGAGTTCTCGCAAGGGTTCGATCAGTTGAAATTTGAGATCTGCGGGTAAGCCGCCCACATTATGATGGGATTTGATGGTTGCGGAGGGTCCCCCGGTGGGGGAAACCGATTCGATTACATCGGGATAGAGGGTACCCTGCGCCAGAAATTCCACGGGGCCCAGTGTGCGTGCTTTTTCGGCGAATACGTCGATGAAGGTTTTGCCGATGACCTTGCGCTTTTCTTCCGGGTCGATTACGCCTTGGAGCCGTTCGAGGAAGATGGGTCCCGCGGGAACCACATGCAGATCGATACCGAAGGCATCGCCAAAGAGGGTTTCCACGTCGTGGACTTCCTCGTGGCGCAACAGGCCATTGTCCACAAACACGCAATGTAGTTGGGGGCCGATGGCTTTATGCAGGAGGGCGGCAACCACCGAGGAGTCGACGCCGCCACTTAGGCCAAGCAGGACATTGCCGGATCCGACTTTTTGTTGAATGGCGTCGATGGCGTGTTCGATGAAGGATGCCATTTCCCATGTGGGTTCGCAGTGGCAGATTTGCATGGCAAAGTTCCATAGCATATCGCCGCCTTGGGGGGTATGGACGACTTCGGGGTGGAATTGCACGCCATAGATATTACGGACGGGGTCCTGCATGGCGGCATAGGGGCAGTCGCGTGAGGAGGCGACGCCTTGGAAGCCTGCGGGTAAGGTGGTGACTTTGTCGCCGTGACTCATCCAGACCTGTAGCGTTGGGTCAAGGCCATGGAACAGGGTACATTCGCGATTTTCCACGGTCATGACGGCGCGACCGAATTCGCGTGTGTCGCCAGCGGTGACAGCCCCTTCGAGCAGGTGTGCTGCGAGTTGCATGCCATAGCATATCCCGAGTACGGGGACGCCCAACGCGAATACGGCGGGGTCGCAAGTGGGGGCATTTTCCCCGAATACGCTTTGTGGTCCGCCCGAGAGAACAATGCCTGCCGGTTGCCGTTGGCGCAAGGCCTCGGCGGTGGTGTAACAAGGGAGAATTTCGCAATACACCTTTTGTTCGCGGATTCTACGTGCGATCAGTTGGGTGACTTGTGAGCCAAAATCAAGTACGGCAATCCAGTTTTTATGGTCCATGTTTTTCCTGAAATTTATTGTATTTTCTGTAGGCTGCTTTCGCCGTAAGCAGCCTCGCGCGTGGATCGTGCATAGGCAGCCCGTGAAAAGTCCCGAGGAACTACACGGACACCCCATGCACTACGAACGCACAGCCGCGCTTTCGGCGAAAGCGGGCTACACGTTATGTTCACCAATTTCAACGTTTCTTTTCTCTGCATCATCTTGGATGTCCAAGTGTATGCGGCTATCCGATGAGGATCATGGCTTGGCCCTTTTGGACAGCTTCACCATGCTTGGGCAGGATGCGTACGACGGTGCCCCCGACGGGAGCCTTGATCTGGTTGAACAGTTTCATGGCCTCGACAATGCACAGGGTGTCACCAGGTTTTACGGTGTCCCCTTCCTTGACGAACTCCGGTTTGCCGGGGCCGGGGGAAATGTAGAAGGTTCCATTCAGGGGGGCCGGCACGGGAGTACCCTCCATTGCGGCGGGTTCGGGAACTGCAGCAGGCTTGGGAGCAGGCGTGGCGGCCGATGTGGCGGCAGCCAGAGCTTGCCCGGATGGGAGCGGCGTGGCAATATCGGCCCCTATTTCGACACCGTTACCCCGCAGGGAGAGGGTCAAGTCGTTGCGGCGAATGGTGAACTCGTTGAGTTGCAGCGCTGCAATGCGGCTGGCCAGTTCGCTGAGTTCGCGGTAATCCTCGTTCGAGAGGAGCCGCTGTACCTCTGTGGCTGGGGCAGGCTGTTGGGCTTGTTTCTCTTCTTCCTGGCGTTCTTGTACCACCGGGGGATCTGGGCGTTCTTCTGTAGGCATGGCCCGCCATTTAAAGTATTCTAGGGCGACTTCGGGAAAGATGCAGTAGGAAATGACATCTTCCTCGCTTTCGATGAGTCCGGCAGGGACGCCATCGGTCGCAGTTGGTAACATGGGGGCCAGCATGTCGGCGGGGCGGCAGGTGATGGGCTTTTCCTTACCGAGGACGGTGGCGGCAAGTTTTTTATCGATCGGTGCGGGGGGGCGACCATACTGGCCTTTGACGTAGTTACGTGTTTCCTCGGGAATCATGGCATAGCGTTCGCCTGCCAGCACGTTGAGTACAGACTGAATGCCCACGATCTGGCTAGTAGGGGTGACCAACGGTGGGTAGCCCATATCGGCCCGCGTACGGGGGAGTTCCTCCAAAACGTCGGATAAACGATCGAGTGCATTTTGTTGTGCCAATTGGGAGTGTAGGTTGGAGATCATGCCGCCGGGGATGTGATGCAGGAGAATATCCGGATCAATGGGGTTAATGGGCATGTTTTTGGAGGTGCGCTTGGGGGCGAGTTCCTCGAAATAGCGGCAGATTTTACGCAGGCAATCGGTATCGAGATTCGCATGATAGTCGGTTTCCTTGAAAATGGCCATCATGGTTTCTACGGGCGGTTGGGATGAACGGCTGGACATGACGGAGATGGCGCAATCGATGGCACCGGCACCGGCCCTGACGCCTTCGACATAGGTGGCGGTGCCCATGCCGCTTGTCGCGTGGGTGTGCAGTTGTATGGGAACCCGGGTTTCCCGGACGAGCGCCGACACGAGGCGTTCGGCTGCGATGGGGGACAAGATGCCTGCCATATCCTTGATAACGATGGAATCGACTTCGAGTGCCTCTAGCGCCTTTGCTACTTCGACGTATTTTTCGACGGTATGCACAGGACTAATGGTATAGGAAATTGCACCTTGGGCATGTCCGCCATAGCGTTTGACGGAGCGGATGGCTTGCTCCATGTTGCGGACGTCATTGAGCGCATCGAAAATTCGGAAAATGTCAACACCATTGCGACAAGACAGTTCGACAAAACGATCAAGGACATCATCGGGATAGTTTTTGTATCCGACAATATTTTGTCCGCGGAGGAGCATTTGAAGAGGGGTTTTTGGGGCACGAGATTTGATCAGGCGCAGGCGTTCCCATGGGTTTTCGCGCAGGAATCGGAGGCAGACGTCGAACGTGGCCCCGCCCCAGACTTCGAGCGAGTAGTATCCTGCCTGATCAATGGTGTCGATAATCCCCATGATGTCCTTGGTTCGCATACGCGTGGCCCACAGGGACTGGTGGGCATCGCGCAGGGTTGTATCGGTGATGCGCAGGGGAATGCGCGTGTCTTCGGAGGTCTTCTGTTTCGGGGTGGCTGCCTTGCGTGCTGTCATGAGGTATTCCTTTTCTCTCGTCTATCGATCGTAAGTACTGATTTGTTATTTTGAAGATTTGCTGCGCCTTTTCTTGACGCGGCCCATACGTGCGAACTTGTCGTAGCGATTATCGCGCAGACGTGCAGTCGATTGGCGTTTGAGGCGTTGGAGCGTCTCCACGACCGCTTCGCGCGTACGTTCAATCGTGGTTTCGGGATCACGGTGTGCGCCCCCAGGTGGTTCGTCGATAATTTGGTCGATGATGCCCAGATCGAGCAGCGATTCGGCGGTGATTTTGAGTGCGTCGGCGGCTTCGGGGGCACGTTCGGCATCGCGCCAGAGAATGGCGGCGCAGCCTTCGGGGGGGATCACGGAGTAGACGGCATAGCGCAACATGAGGATGGCGTCGCCTACCGCAATTCCGAGTGCGCCGCCACTGCCGCCTTCGCCTGTGATCACGACAACAATGGGCACCTCGAGACCGGCCATTTCAGTCAGATTGCGCGCAATGGCTTCGGCCTGTCCGCGTTCCTCGGCTTCTCTACCGGGATAGGCGGCTGGCGTGTCGACCATGCAAACGATGGGCAGTCCATATTTTTCGGCTAATTTCATCAGGCGCAATGCCTTGCGATAGCCCTCCGGGTTGGGCATGCCAAAATTGTGATGTACCTTTTCGTCGACGGTGCGTCCCTTGACCATGCCAATCAACATTACACGGTGCTTATCGATCGTGGCAAAGCCTCCGATCAGGGCTTTGTCGTCGCCGCAGCGTCGATCTCCATGTAACTCGATAAAGTCGGAGCACATGCCGGCAATGAAATCCTTGAACAGGGGGCGGTCGTGGTGTCGCGCAATCCGAACGGTATCCCAAGGTGTCAGATTTTCATAGATGCGGCGGGTGAGCGATTTCATCTTGCGGCGCAAGGCCCCAATGTCCTTGTTCAACTGGGGATGCTCCTTGCTGTCGAGCTTGCTTAATTCCGCAATGCGCTCTTCAATTTCCGCCAGTTCGTTTTCGAATTCAAGATTCATAATGGTTTCCTCAAACTTTCTTGCCTAGGCTGTACTGGAGGACGCGGTGCAAATAGTCTTTCATCTCGCCTCGGTTCACGATGCTGTCGAGAAAGCCATGTTCCAGCAGGTATTCAGCGGTCTGGAAATCGTCGGGGAGTTTTTCCTTAATGGTTTGTTCGATGACGCGTCGCCCTGCGAATCCGATGAGTGCGCCGGGTTCGGCGATATTGAGGTCACCGACGGTAGCGAAGCTGGCGGAGACACCGCCATAGGTGGGGTCCGTCATGATACTGATGTAGGGGAGGCCCGCGCGGTCGAGCCGGGCGATGCCGGCACAGGTTTTGGCCATCTGCATCAGAGAAACGATGCCTTCATGCATGCGGGCACCACCAGAAGCGGAAAAGATCAACAGGGCCCGCTTCATGCGCAAGGCGTGCTCGGACGCCAGCAGGATTTTTTCGCCGGTTGCGCTGGCAAGGCTACCGCCGAGGAAGCGGAAGTCCATAACGGCGATGACCGCCCGCGTTCCGTTGATGTCGCCGCTGCCGGTGACGACGGCTTCGTTGAGGCCGGTCTTGGCAATGGCATCTTCGGCCTTCTGCCTATAAGAGCCTTTGGCGTCTTTGAAGTCGAGGGGGTCGTTGGGTTTGATTTCGCTGTTGAACTCGCGGAACGTCCCTTTGTCGACGATAAGCTCGATGCGTTCAGCCGCGGTTAAGCGTTCATGATGATTGCATTTGGGGCAAACCTTGAAAGCGCTTTCGTATTCGTCTTTATAGATATGTGCCTTACATCGTGGGCACACCGCAAACAAGCCTTCTGGAATTTCATTCTGCGGCGTTTTACGGGCAGACCGTTTAAACCATCCCATACGGGACTCCTTTCGTTATTGAACACTTTGCCATTATGTGCACAGACGGTTATGAAACAAGCGTAAAGTTTGCACGCATTTGCTGGCTCGCTCTTTTCATAATAGGGGTTCTATGGTGAAGCAGAGGATTTGGCCCCCTTACAAGTCGGGAAGGTCGGGGTTCCGCGGAAGAAGAAAGGGCTGTCTGGCCACGGGGTATGCTTGTGTATTTTCAGAAGTCACGATGCTGGAGGCTGCGGTATCCGAGCCAGAGGGGGAGTCCTGTGGCCAGTATGGTAATGAGTATGAGCCAGGCGTAAGCCAAGGGGAGAAATCGCAGCAGATCGGTAT
>SLBU01000108.1 GCA_007126175.1 Kiritimatiellia bacterium | reverse complement strand
TTCATACAAAATCGGATTTTGCATGGCGGGTATCGTGCCACTGCCCGCCACCAGACAGAGATAGCTCAGCGTGGCCGTTTCGCGCCATTGGCCTCTGAGGCTGCGGCGGTATTCCAGCGCCGTGCAATCCTTGAATGTATGCAGGCCATTGTTCTCGCGCTCGTAAAAGAGCAATTCGCATACATAGCCTAGGTCGTACTGCCCGCCACCAATGCGTTTCGGGCGCTGGGCACCCTTGATCGCGGTGCTGATCTTGCCATAATCGGTTGTCAGCCAGGTCACAATGTGCGAGGTGCCGCCGAACGCGGAAATCCGGATGGGGATGGCTTCGGTTTTGGCGATCATGCCGTAGACGTCTCCTGTGAAGGTATAACACCAATCTGGTCGCACACTTGGCGGATCGGACACGAGTGACAGGCGGGCTTGCGTGGGGTACAGCGCGTTTGGCCGAAAGCGACTAGGTAGCGGTTCCATCCTTTCCAGTATCGTTTGGGTAAACAGGCCCGTAGTGCCATTTCCGTTTCGTATGGCGTTTTGGTGCGTACAAGGCCCAGTCGATTGCAAATGCGGTGTACGTGAATGTCCACACAAATACCGTAATCATCAAACGCGGCGGTCACCACGAGATTCGCGGTCTTCCGGCCGACCCCCGGTAATTTGCACAGTTCCTCGACGGTGTCTGGTACTTTGCCGCCGTACACATCCAGAAGTGCGTGGGAAAGCGCCTTTAGATGTTTGGCCTTGGTGCGATAAAAACCCACAGGAAAAATCCATTGCGCAATCGCTTCTGCATCGGCCTCTGCAAGATCTTCGGGTGTTGCAATGTGCGCGAACAAACGCTGTACTGCCGCGGTGGTGGTTTCATCCTTCGTGCGTGCGCTCAGTACCGTGGCCACAAGAATACGGAAGGGGCTGCCTGCCTGCACACGCATAAACTCGATCACGGGGGCATGCTGCGCCCGTGCATAATGTTCCTTGAGCTTGCGGTTGACCAGTGGGATATCCGAGACCTTCATGCCGGTTCTTCCTACTGGCCCAATGCTGCCAGTATTTGCTCGGCTGCCTGGCCGGGGTTGGGCGCTTCCAGGATGGGGCGGCCGACGACAATATACGAGGAGCCATCGGCTGCAGCCATCGCGGGGGTGGCTATGCGTTTCTGGTCGCCCGCTTCTGCCCCTGCGGGCCGGATGCCGGGTGTCACCAGAATGGGTGCCGGGCCAAGCATTTCGCGAAAGCTACGCGTTTCCAGCGGCGAGCAAACGAGCCCTTGTAGCCCACTATCGATGGCGAGTTGGCCCAGTGCGAGAATGTGGCTGCGCAGCTCGCGGGTTACCCCGATGGAGGTGAGATCCTGTTGGTCGAGGCTGGTTAAGACGGTAACGGCCACGATGTCCAGGCGACCCCGGGCGGCCTCGGCTGCGGCCGTGAGCATCGCGCTGCCGCCGCAGGCATGCACCGTGAGTAGTTGCACACCATAGCTGGCTGCACTTTCCACTGCCCGTGCCACCGTGCGCGGGATGTCGTGCAATTTCAGATCCAGAAAGATCTGTTTGCCGCTATCCTTGAGGTAGGTTAGGGCCTCGGGGCCGGCTGCGGTAAAAAGTTCCAGTCCTACCTTGTAGTACGCGACGCGTGCAGGAAGGCTTTTCACGACTTCGGGAATGTGGCGTGCATCGGGCACATCTAAGGCAACAATCAGTTCAGTGGGCATATGGATCCTTTCGCTATAAGTTGGTACCGTATTCTAGCGGGTTACGCGTATTTGTCGATAGGTTGTATTACGTTTCAGGTTCTACTTTGCACGTTTGACGTTCCCTGATCCGGGGGGGTGATCTGGATCTGGCGCGTGTCGGGTTGTTTCCCGGTCGTGATCGTAACGCGCCAGGTATTTGGGGGCAGTAGGTTGCCTGCGCGTTCGGCCCATTCGATCAGGGTAATGTCGATGGCATCCTGCCAGCAGGCATCCAGATCGAGCATGTCGACATCGTCTGCGGATGCGATCCGGTACAAATCGATGTGGTGCAGCAATCCTTCTGGGGTCGTGTAGGTGTGCTGGATGGTGTAGGTAGGGCTACTGATGGGGGTCTTGACGCCGCGGGCCTGGGCTACGCCGCGTGCGAATACCGTCTTGCCGCTGCCGAGGTCGCCGAGCAAGGCAACGGTATCACCCCGTTGCAGTTGCCCGGCCAGTTGTGCGGCAATGGCAAGCGTTTCTGCGGGGCTATGGGACACGAACGACTTCATCATAATGTAGGCAACACAGACGCGAGGCATGTGCGCAGTTCGGCTTCCAGATTGCGGCTCTTGTAGCGGGCGATGCGATCGCGCTGCGTTTGCAGCACGGCTTCGCGTAAACCCCGGTCCTGGTGTAGGCGGTAGATGGCCTCGGCGGCAACATCTAAGCGGCGTTGCGTGAGCAGGATGCCGGCGCCATCGAGCGTTTCGGGTACGGCGGCATCTGCCATGGCCACAATCGGCACATCGTGCAGCATGCTCTCGATCAGTGGAATACAAAATCCCTCATGCTCGCTCATGCAGAGGAAGGCATCTGCCGATTGATAATAGGCATGCAAATCGGCTTGCGATACGGAACCGGTGAATTCCACATTCGCGAGCTGCCACTCCTTGCACATGGCCAGCAGCATCGCATGGTAACGCTCGTTGCCCGCTTTCGATCCAATCTGGGTGAACCGGCAAAGCGGCGTGATGTTTTTTTGGAGCCACGCGAAGGTCCGCAACAGATCCTCGATTTTTTTATTGGGAGAGCAGCGTCCCACAAAAATGAGATTCAGCATGCCGTCGCGGCGCCGTTGCATCAGTCGGGGGGTTGGGGGCACATCCATGAGTTGGGTATCGATCACGATCGGCAGTACCTGTACATCGCGATAGCCCACCTCGCGCAACTCGGCGGCATTAAAGCCACTATCCGCCATATATACGGTAGCGGTTCCGGCCAATGCCGCAACTTGCTGACGCCCCCGCTGCAATTGTGCTGCGGTCTGGGGATTCGTGAACTGGAAATAGTGTTCGGGGGTAATATTGTGATAGAGGATGGCTTTGCGGCATGCAAGATTCTCGAATATGGTATTGGCAACCGATCCAATCGAGAGGTGCAAGAGTACCAGATCCTCCTGGTCGATGGCAGCCGCCGCCGTCTGGATGTCACGTATCTCGCCGCGACGATCCTTGCTGGTGTTGGCCGGATCACAGAAAATCTCGGATGGGTAGCCCCAATCGCGGAAGATCCGGCGAAAAAGTGCGGCTTCATTACTGATAGCGTCATGCCAGGCAAACCCGGCGGTAAACTGATGGATAGCGGCCATGCGTCTTACTTTTCCTCTTCTGGGTCGGTTTGCATCGTTTCATCGGGGCTATCGCTGTGAGGGGCAGGCGATTCGTCAGGCTCCGGAGCCGTGGTGTCGTCGGAGGCCCCATCGAGACCAACCGCCTCGTCGGTTTGGTGTTGCTTCTGGAGCCAGGCTTCGGGATCGATCCCGGCCTGCTCCAGTTGTTGCCAGGCACGATTGTCCGGGGTGGGGTCTGCCGTCAGGCTCTTCTGCCAATATTGCAGGGCGACTTCCTGATCCCCTTTTGCGGCATACACATCGCCGAAATGCAAGATGATTTCAGGATCCTCGCCAAGCTGTTCGCGCGCCTGCTCCAGATAGACCAAAGCCTCTTCAAAGTTGCCTTTTCGATAGTAGATCCAGCCGAGCGTATCGAGATAGGCCCCGTTTCCCGGCTGCATTTCCAGCGAACGCTTGCTCAACGCGTATGCCTCATCGAGGTTGGTGTCCAGTTCGGCCCACATATAGGCCAGAAAGTTCATGGCGACATGATTATCAGGAAATGCTGCCAACACCTGTCGCAGCGTTTCGGCAGCATCTGTGTAGCGCGCGAGCTTTTCCTGTGCATAGGCCATGGCGATGAGCATGTTCTGGCGCTCAAGTTTCAGCTGTCGGTCGTCGATCTTGGGAGCGTGCTGCGCTTCCTGGCTAATGCGCATGGCATCCTCGTATGCCTCGAGGGCATCCTCGTATTGTCCATCCTCGGCATAGATGCCCCCCAAAGCGAACGGAAACGATGCCAATTCGGGATACTGCGTGCGTCCGTCGCGAAAGACGCTGCCGGCTTCTTCGGGCCGTTGCTCCTCCAGAAGTAATGCGCCAAGCCGAAGAAAGGCTGCGGCGGGGGCATGCGGCAGCTTGATGGTATCGTGCAGCGTCTGCATGGCGGCATCGATGCGTTGCTGCGCAAGCTGTAGTTCCCCGATCACATACTGTATCTCGGCGCGCCCCTCCTCGTTCCAGCGGGCCAGCAATGCAAAGCAGCCGATCGCCTGGTCCAGGGCACCGCTGCCGACAAAATGGTGTGCTTGCTGATACAGGTACTTGGTTAACGCTTCCGATTCCGGTACCGCTGCAAAGCCCCTTTCCAATAGATCAAGGGCTTCAGGCGCATCACCGCGGGTAAAATACCTATTGCTCAGAGCAATATAGACAGCCGTATTGGTCGGGTTGCCGACAAGCGATTGCTCGAACAACATCGCCGCCTCATCCGGGCGGTTGGCCAACTGATACAGCGCGGCCAGATCGACTTGGCGGACCGGATCGTTCGTTGCCGCAGCATAGGACGCCTCCATCGCGGCAACGGCATCCTGCACATCGGCACGATGCAACGCTTCCACGGCTATGCGAGAATGGACGACATGACTGCCTGGTACCCGCTGAGCAGCAACACGATAGTAGGGTAGGGCCAGCGCCGAACCCTGGCCGTGCTCCTCCTCGATCAGCCGCCCTTGCAGAAAGTGCGCCAAACCCGCGGCCAGCGCCAATTCGGCACACGAAAAGACGGCAGGCTCCACTGCAGCGGAGTCTGCCGTCTGATACGAAACCGTACGGCATCCGGCAGCGATCATTGCTGCAACCATCAACAGCAGCAGACCAGACCGCATCATCTACCTCCCGGCTTATTTCTTCTTGTGACGATCAGCATGTATCCGCTTGCGGTACTTATGCTTCGTCATTTTCTTACGACGCTTCTTCTTGATTGAACCCACGTTTTCCTCCTGATGAACGAAACCCCTTTTAGGCAATGACCTTATTCAAGGGGATTTCCACTATACCTTCGGCTCCTGCCGATTTCAAGCGCGGGATAATCTCCCGTACCACGGCTTCGTCAATGACCGTCTCGACAGCGCTCCAGTCCTCCGTATGCAAGGGGCTGATGGTGGGCGCGTGCAACGATGGCAAAATGTCGGTGATCGCCCCGAGGGCATCGGTTCTGGCATTGAGCTTCAGTAGAACCTTCGCCTCGGCCGCAAGCGCCCCTGCTAACAACAACATGATCTGCTCGATTTTGGCTTTCTTGCCGGGATCTTCCATTGCCTTGCGGTTGGCAATCAACCGGGTGGTAGAGGTCAGCACGGTCTCCACGATACGAAGCTTGTTGGCACGCAACGAGGAGCCCGTTTCCGTTAACTCAATGATGGCATCCACCAATTCCGGTACCTTGGCCTCCGTGGCTCCCCACGAAAATTCCACCTCGGCTGAAACACCATTTTCTGCCAGATAGCGTTTGCTTAAGCCCACTGCTTCAGTGGCAATGCGCTTGCCTTCGAGATCCTTGACCGAGGTGATCGGGGAATCCTCCGGAACCGCCAGCACCCAGCGTACGGGTCTAAAGCCCTGCTTGCCATAGATCAGCTCGCCGATTTCGACCACATCAGAACCATTTTCCACGATCCAATCGTGGCCGGTGATGCCCGCATCCAGCATG
The DNA here is from genome assembly GCA_007126175.1 of Kiritimatiellia bacterium. Taxonomy (GTDB): domain Bacteria; phylum Verrucomicrobiota; class Kiritimatiellia; order UBA8416; family UBA8416; genus T3Sed10-140. The sequence continues at coordinate 245 of SLBU01000108.1, read as the reverse complement.
CCCAGCTCCACATAGCGGCTGATTTCCTGGGCCCGAATCAAACGTGCATCGATCTGTTCGTCATTGACCGACGGCACATAGGAACGCGATCCGGCTGACACCTGGAAGCCGGCTTTGCGCATCATCAGGAACGTTGCCTCCTGCAAGCTGCCTTTCGGAAGGCCTAAAACAATCTTTGTCACGGTTCTCTCTCCCTGTTCATGCCAATAGGGCCATGAACGTTGCATTCAATCTTTGATGGAATC
>SLBU01000051.1 GCA_007126175.1 Kiritimatiellia bacterium | reverse complement strand
TCTCGTACTATATGCCATCATGCGCATCATCGGGGAACAATTTCGAGAACCCGACGCCGCCCTCATTGCTGGCGTTTCGAGAGGAGCTTTCTTTAGTGTCATTCTCTTAATAGGCGGCATGGCCCTTACCCGTAACGTCATCGCCCACCGGGTTTATCCCGGTGGAGATAACCCCAAAAAGGTTTGACCGCATCATCTTGGCCGCTCACGTGCCCCCACTAGGTCGGCAAATCGAAGCCGAAATAGCGCGCGGCGTTGCGGTAGCTGATGTCCTGGACCATATTGCCGATAAGTTCCATGTCGTGCGGTAGCAGGCCGCTATCCATTTCCTCGCCGAGCATGTTGCACAGCAGGCGCCGGAAGTACTCGTGGCGCGTGTAGGACAGGAAGGATCGGCTATCGGTGAGCATCCCCACAAACCGCCGCAACAAGCCCAGTTGGCTGAGAGCATCCATCTGGCGGCGCATGCCATCAAGTTGATCATTGAACCACCAACCGCTACCAAACTGCAGCTTGCCCGGGACACTCCCATCCTGGAAGTTGCCGATCATCGTGCCAAGCACTTCATTGTCGCGCGGATTCAAGGTGTATAAAATCGTGCGCGGCAACGCTTCATCCTGATCCAAACGATCCAGAAAACGCGAGAGACCCGACGCAATCGGCAAGTCGCCGATACTATCAAACCCCGTATCCGGGCCCAGACGCGTAAAGAGCCTGCTGTTGTTGTTGCGCATGGCACCATAATGTATCTGCATCGTCCAGTTGCTGACAGCATCCATCCGGGCACAGGCATCATGCAAGGCCGACTGGAATAACCAGCGCTCCGCATCTGTCGCCGCCTCCCCTTTGCGTACCTTCGCAAATATGGCCTCGACCGCTTGCGGATCCACCGGCTGCCCCACGACCGTTTCCAGCCCATAGTCCGACAAACGGCAACCCACTGCATGGAAGTAGTCATGCCGCTGCTGCAAGCCCGCCAACAGTGCCTCAATAGAATCAATCTGCCCGCCGGTCAGTGCCCCCAGTTGATCGACCCACGCATTAAAGAAATCCGGACGCTGCACCGCAAAGACCTTGTCCGGACGCCACGTCGGCAACATCTGTATAGTACATGCAGCATCTGCCGATACCGTCTTGTGATGCTCCAGCGAATCCACCGGGTCATCGGTCGTGCATACCAGCACCACATTGCTCTGGGTCATGAAACCACGCGCCGAGGATTCCGCCCGCGCCAAAACCTCCTTGGTACGATCCCAGACCGTATCGGCCGTGGCGCTCGACAACAGAAGATCATCAATCTCGAAATAACGCGCCAACTCCAGATGGGACCAATGATACACTGGATTCCGCAGAAAATACGGCATGCTCGCGGCAAACTGATCAAATTTTGCGCGATCACTGGCATCCCCCGTACAATAGCGCTCGGCGACGCCGTTGCTTCGCATCGCCCGCCATTTGTAATGATCCCCATGCAACCAGACCTGCGAGATATTTTCCCAGCGCTTGTCCGCCGCCACCTCAGACGGTGGCAAATGGCAATGGTAATCTACGATCGGCTGCCCCGCCGCATACTCATGGTACAACGTGCGCGCTTCACGCGTGTCCAACAAGAAGTCGTCGTGGATAAATGTTTTCATGGGCGCAACCGTACCGGACTCTCACCCCGCATTCAAGTAGAACCGAAGCAGCAGAATGAAAACCGGATGGTTTGGGCTTTTCTACATGGCCCGCATGGCCTAGTATCCCGCAAACCTATATTTACGCGCAAGGAGCACATCGCATGGAACAAAAAGTACTGATAACCGGCGGCAGCGGCTTTCTAGGCATCAACCTGATCCGCCACCTTCTGCAAAAAGGCATTACCCAAATTATTTCACTGGATATCGAACCGTTTGACTATCCGGAAAAAGATCGGGTCGAGTCGGTCTTGGGCGATATTCGCGATACGACCTGTGTCGAGCGTTGTATGCAGGGTGTCTCCTGGGTGATCCACACTGCCGCCGCCCTGCCTCTCTATACGGAGCAGGAAATCATGACCACCGATGTCGACGGCACCCGCAACCTGACCGAAGCCGCCCGCAAGGCTGGCACCGTCAAACGCTTCGTGCACATCTCCTCGACGGCCGTATACGGCATCCCGGACCACCACCCCTTGTGCGAAGACGACAAGCTCGATGGCGTAGGCCCCTATGGCATAGCCAAGATCGAAGCCGAACAGGCCTGTCTCGAACTACGCAAGAGCGGAATGTGTGTGCCGATTATACGCCCAAAATCCTTTGTGGGCCCGGAGCGCCTTGGTGTCTTTGCCTTGTTCTACGATTGGGCCCGCGATGCACGCAACTTCCCCATGATCGGCAACGGGCGTAATCGCTACCAACTGCTCGATGTGGAAGATCTTTGTGAGGCAATCTGGCTGACCCTCACCAAAGAACCGGAGGTTGCCAACGACACGTTTAATATTGGCGCCCGCACATTCACGACCATGCGCGAAGATTATCAAGCCGTACTCGATCATGCCGGCCACGGCAAGCGCATCATTGGAACGCCGGCCCGCCCGATCATCTGGACCCTGCGTATCCTGGAAGCATTGCACCTCTCCCCCCTCTACAAATGGGTGTACGAGACTGCCTGTGAAGACTCCTTTGTAAGCATCGAAAAAGCCGAGAAGCACCTCGGTTTCAATCCACGCTACTCCAACAAGGATGCCTTGATCCGTAACTACGAATGGTATCTCACGCATCTCGCCGAATTCGAAAACCGCAGCGGCATTTCCCACCGTGTCCCCTGGAAGCAAGGAATCCTGCGCTTCTTCAAAATCTTCTTCTAGATAATCGATGAGCCCCCAACCACAACAACGCCAACTCGAGACCGAACCGCTCCTCTACACGCGGTATGCCGATTGGTGGCCGCTGCTTTCGGCTCCTGAGGAGTACGAGGAGGATGCCGCACTCTACCATGAAATCATCTGTTCGCATAGCCCCCGGCCCCCTCGCACCCTACTGGAACTCGGCAGCGGCGGCGGGAACACGGCGTCGTTTCTCAAACAGCACTACGCCATCACGCTTTGCGACCGCTCAGAACCCATGCTTGCAGTCAGTCGCAAATTGAACCCTACCTGCGCGCACCTGCAAGGCGACATGCGTACCATCCGCTTAGCGCACCAGTTCGACATAGTTTTTATTCACGATGCCATCGGCTACATGGCCACCCCCGCCGATCTGCAAGCCGCCCTCCGGACCGCCTACCAACACTGTAACCCCGGGGGCATTGCCCTGTTCGTACCGGATTACACCGCAGAGGTCTTTCGCCCGGCCACCTATCATGGCGGCCACGACGGCAATGGCGCTTCCATGCGCTTTCTACAGTGGGACCATGACCCCGTCCCCGGCGACGGACAGTACCAAGTCGATTTTGCTTACCTCTTGCGCCCCGCGGGCGCAGTACGCCCCGAAGTAAGCGGCGAAACGCATATTTGCGGACTATTTAGCAAAACCGAATGGCTCAAATGGATGCGCGCTGCCGGTTTCAAAGCCACTTCCGACACCATCGAAACGGATCAACTCGAACCCGGTATGTATCGCGTGTTCATCGGCATAAAACGTGATTGAGCATTCCCCTGTTGCAGTTTGCCCCCTCGATCCTGTATGATCCCAACCCATGCTAACAAATCTGCGAATCAAAAATCTTGCGGTGGTCGATGAGGCATCGGTCGCCTTTGCACCCGGACTGAATGTGATCACCGGCGAAACCGGTGCTGGCAAGTCGATGTTGGCCGACGCGCTGCAATTGCTCTTGGGAGAGCGGGCCGACAAGTCGTTGATTCGCACCGGCGCTGAGCAATGCATGGCCGAAGCGGCATTCTTTCTTGCACAACCTGGCCCCATCAATACCATCCTGGTGGATGCGGGGCTGGAGTCTTGCACGGACGGAGAACTCATTATCCGCCGTTCGATCGCGAGTACCGGCCCCAGTCGGGTCTTTATTAACGACACACCCGCCACCGTACAACTGTTACGCCGCGTCGGCGATTTGCTCATCGATATGCATGGACCCCACGAACACCAGTCCTTGCTGCATAACGCCTTTCAGCGCGAGATTCTCGATGCATTCGGTAAACACGATGACCTCCTGCGTGCCTATCGACAGCCCTATGAGGAACTGCTCGCACTCGAGAACGAACGCGAGGCATTCGCCAATGCCGATGGCGATACGGCCGCACAAGTGGATCTGCTCAATTACCAGATCCAGGAACTCGAACAAGCAGATCTAGACAACACAGACGAAGAGGAATTATTGGCAGAACACACCCGCATTGCCAATGCTTCGCGCATCATCGAATTGGCCGACGGCATCACCAATACACTCACGGAAGACGAGCAAGCCGCTTTTTCCGTGATTGCAACGGCCCGGCGCGCCCTCACGGAACTGGCCGATCTGATCCCCGAAGCAACAGAATGGCTCGAGAGCATTGATACCGTCGCAGTGCAAACCAAGGAGATTTCCCAGGCCGTGGCCACCATGCTCAACCGCATGGATGTCGATCCAGAGCGTCTCGTCTGGCTCGAAGATCGTATGGCCTTACTCCAGAAACTCAAACGCAAATATGGCCGCACATTTGCAGACATGCTGGCCTTTCTCGAAAATGCCCGCCAACAACGCCAGAAACTCGCCACTCGCGAAACCCGCCTCGCCGAAATCGCAGAAGCACTTGCCCAGGCCCAAAAGCAGATACAGCAGCACGGAAATGCCTTACGCAAGGCACGCATCAGAAGTGCAGCAACACTGGGCCAGCAAGTAGAAAAACACTTGAAAGATCTCGGTTTTGGCCATGGTCGCTTTACGATTGCCATCAACCCCACCCCGACACCAGGCCCCGACGGCATCGACATCGTCGATTTCGGCTTTGCCCCCAACCCCGGCGAGGATATGCGCGCACTCAAGGATATCGCGTCCAGCGGGGAGATCTCCCGTGTCATGCTGGCACTCAAAGCCGTGCTGGCACAACACGACAAGGTACCAATACTCGTTTTCGATGAAATCGACGCCAACCTCGGTGGTGAAATGGGAAATGCCGTCGGTCGAAAATTGGCGATGGTTGCACAAGCACACCAAGTCTTGTGTATTACGCATCTCCCGCAAGTGGCCGTATGCGGCCAGCACCATCTGGTCGTCCAAAAATCCGTCAAGGATGGACGCACCCGTGTGGAAATCCAACCCGTGCAAGATGCGAGCCGCGCCGAGGAAATTGCGCGCATGCTGGGAGGCCGCGATCTAACCAGCGTTACCTTGCGCCATGCCAGGGAACTGCTCAACCAAGCCTAACTCATCGTGCCCTGCGGGCACAACGAGAAACCTTTATTCCGAAAAGCCGGGGATATAAGGACTCCCCTCCCACCCCTGCGGGGCGTTCCACGGAATATCCGAATCAGCCGGCACTGAATAGCAGCCAGCAGTTATGGTCACGGCAACCCCTACCACCAAAAGCAACAAGCCCGTACTAATGCGCATACGCACGACCTCACTGATAAAACACCCGGTCACCAACGCGCAGATCCATTTGCTGCCAGTCCGGCAGAATATCGCCAATGGCAAGATTACGATCCTGCTTCACCTGGGTCAGCCGCACCTTTGTCACAAAGGTACGCCGCTGGCCTTCGCCACGCTCCACAAAAAGTTCCACCATCGGCAAACGCCCTTGCACGGCCGCGCCCACGAGCTCTTCCATGAATGCAGCATCCAATTCGATCACGACGAATAAATGCTTCTCATCGATCGAGACCACAGTCCCCTTCTCGCCCACAGCAATATCAACCCGCGCAGCACCGGCCGGTATACCTCCCTCGATCTCCATACCGCCAGGCGTAGGTACACCTTCTAACGTCGTAATCCGCTCCTGTAAAGTTGCAATCCGTGCCACTTGCTCGTCGCTACGTACCTGGAGCGTATCTCTTTGCTCACGTAAGACAAGCTGTTCCTGCTCCAGATCATTGATGCGCAGCTCGAGCTCACGAATATTTTGCCTA